>DATLFS010000038.1:0-50098 GCA_035540935.1 Actinomycetota bacterium | reverse complement strand
CCGTCATCTCCTCGGTCGCCTCGGTAGCCGGATAGCCGCCGTTCCCGCTGCTTTTCGCGGTGGCCGAGTCCGGATGGAACTCGATCGACTCGAGCAGGAGTTGGGCGACGTCGCGCACCTTCATCTGGTCGTCCTTCTTCCGCTCGGTGACGCCGTCGGAGAGCATGATGTTGCAGAAGGGACAACCGACCGCGAGCGTGTCGCTCGCGGTGGCGAGCGCTTCGTCGGTACGCTCCATGTTCATCTTCTTGCCCATCCGCTCTTCCATCCACATGCGACCGCCGCCCGCGCCGCAGCAGAAGGTGCCGTGGCCGCAGCGATGCATCTCCTGATATTCGGTGCCGGGCATCGATTCGATGACGTCGCGCGCGCCCTGCCAGACGTCGTTGTGGCGCGCGTTGTAGCAGGGGTCGTGGTACGTGACGGTCTCCGCGACGTTGGACTGCGGCGCCAGGCGCCCGTCCTTCACCAGCTTCGCCAGATACTCCGTGTGGTGGACGACGTCGAACATGCCGCCGAACTGCGGGTACTCGTTGAAGAGCGTGTTGAAGCAGTGGGGGCACGCGGTGAGGATCGTCTTGACCTTGTAGTTCTTGAGCGTCTCGATGTTCTGCTCGGCGAGCATCTGATAGATGTACTCGGCGCCCATCCGGCGCGCCGGATCTCCCGTGCAAGCTTCCTCGTCCTTCAGTGTGGCGAAGTCGACGCCGGCGATCTGCAACAGGCGCGCGAGGTCGTACATGACCTTCTTGTTGCGGTCGTCGAAGGCTCCGGCGCAGCCGACCCACAACAGGACCTCCGCGTCCGGGTTCTCCGAGACGTGAGGGATCTTGAGCGGCTGCTGCTTGCTCGACCCCTTCTCCCACTCGGTGCGGGTCTGCGGGGCCGCCCCCCACGGGTTGCCGGTCGTCTCCATGTTCTGCAACGCGCCTTGCATCTCGCGCGGGAAGCGCGACTCTGTCATGACGAGGTTGCGCCGCATGTCGATGATCGAGTCGATGTGCTCGATGTTCACCGGACATGCCTGAACGCACGCGCCGCAGGTGGTGCAATCCCACACGACCTCGTCCTCGACCACGTCCGGGTTCAGCGGCGCCAACTGCTCGAGCGCCTTCGCGTACGCCTCCTCGCCCTCCTGCTTCGCCATGAGAAGCGTCGGGCCGACCTCGAACAGTTGGTCCCTCAGATCCATGATCAAGAGCTTCGGGCTCAGCGGCTTACCGGTGTTCCACGCGGGACACTGCGACTGGCATCGGCCGCACTCCGTGCACGTCATGCCGTCGAGCATCTGCTTCCAGGTGAGATCGGTGACGACGCGCGCGCCGAAGGTGTCGTCCTCGCTCATCTCCTCGATGTTGAGATGCATCGGCTTGAGCGCTCCCTTCGGGCGCTCGGAGGTGAACAGCACGTTGAACCCGCTCGTGACGATGTGGAGGTGCTTCGAGTAAGTGATGTAGACGAGGAAGGCGAGGATGATCAGCGAGTGCCACCACAGGAAGATGTCGCGCCCCGCCTGCTGCACGGTCGCGGAGAACGGCGCGTACGCCTGCGCCGCCAGGTTGCTCAGGGGCGTCCAGCGCGTGTCGTAGGGGAAGTGGCCGGTCGCGATCTCGCCGCCGCGGGTGAAGAGGATCGTCAGCATGATCGCCGTGATCGCGTAGAGGATGTACTCGGCGTCCTTCTCGTGCGACCCGCGGAACCGGCCCGGCCGCTGCACCCGGCGGATGTAGAGGGCGGCGGCGATCCCCGCCAGCACGGCGAAGATGAAGAAGTCCTGGAGCGCCCCGAGGGGACCCCAGCGCCCGATCAGCGGGATGTGGAAGCCCTCCTGGTAGATCGCGCCGAAGCCCTCGACGATCGTGGTGAACAGGATCACGAAGCCCCAGAAGATGAAGAAGTGCATCACCCCGGGGACGGTCCACTGGAGGAGCTTCCTCTGCCCGAAGACGACCACGATCTGGTCCTTGATCTTCCGCTTCCAGTCCTTGGGCAGGCGGTCGTCCGGCGCGCCGAGGCGGAGGTAGCCGACGAGGTCCTTGACCCTCCGCGAGAAGGCCACGAGCGTCACGAGCAGCAGGACCGTCATCAGGAGCTTTCCGAGCACGTCTCCGGCCTCCTCGGTTCTTGACTGAGCGGTCTAGGAACGCGGTCGCAGGAGTATAGGGCGCAGCCTACTGCCTGCCGCCCCGGCGCACCTGAGTCCGGGGAATGCGCCGGGCGATCCGCAGGTTGACAACGAGGCACTCAACTTGCAAGCATTGGGAAGACTCAACTTCAATAGCTCGACCAAGGACTGAACGGAGGAGCGACATGGCCAAGGCAGTAGGAATCGACCTCGGCACTACGAACTCGGTGGTCGCCGCCCTCGAGGGCGGACAGCCCACCGTTATCCCCAACGCCGAAGGTGGACGGACGACCCCCTCGGTGGTGGCGTTCGCCAAGAACGGCGAGGTGCTGGTGGGCGAGGTCGCCAAGCGGCAGGCGATCACGAACCCGGACCGGACGATCCGGTCGATCAAGCGCCACATGGGAACCGACCAGAAGAACGAGATCGACGGCAAGAACTACTCGCCGCAGGAGATCTCGGCGCGGATCCTTCAGAAGCTCAAGGCCGACGCGGAGGCGTACCTCGGCGACACCGTCACCGAAGCCGTCATCACGGTGCCGGCGTACTTCGACGACGCCCAGCGGCAGGCGACCAAAGAGGCGGGGCAGATCGCCGGGCTCGAGGTGCTTCGCATCATCAACGAGCCGACGGCCGCGTCGCTCGCCTACGGGCTCGACAAGGACGGCGCCGACCAGACGATCCTCGTGTTCGATCTCGGCGGGGGGACGTTCGATGTCTCTCTGCTCGAGCTCGGCGAGGGGGTCTTCGAGGTGAAGGCCACCTCGGGTGACACCCACTTGGGCGGCGACGACTGGGACCAGCGGGTGATCGATCACCTGGTGGCGACCTTCAAGAACAACCACGGCGTCGACCTCGGCAAGGACAAGATGGCGCTGCAGCGGCTCAAGGAGGCGGCCGAGAAGGCCAAGATCGAGCTGTCCTCCTCGCAGCAGACCACTATCAACCTGCCGTTCATCACCGCCACGGAGGCGGGTCCCCTTCACCTCGAGGAGACGCTCTCGCGCAGCGAGTTCGAGCGCATGACGGAGGACCTGCTGGCGCGGTGCGAGACGCCGTTCCACCAGGCAGTGAAGGACGCCGGGATCTCGGTCGACAAGATCGACCACGTCATTCTCGTCGGTGGGTCGACGCGTATGCCGATGGTCCGCGAGCTCGTCAAGCGGCTCACCGGTGGCAAGGAGCCACACCAGGGCGTGAACCCGGACGAAGTGGTCGCGGTCGGCGCCGCGGTCCAGGCCGGAGTGCTCAAGGGTGAGGTCAAGGACGTGCTCTTGCTCGACGTCACGCCGCTGTCGCTCGGCGTCGAGACCAAGGGCGGCATCTTCACGCGGCTCATCGAGCGGAACACGACGATCCCGACCAAGCGCAGCGAGGTCTTCACGACCGCCGAGGACAACCAGCCGTCGGTGGAGATCCACGTTCTCCAGGGTGAGGCCGAGATGGCGTATCGCAACAAGAGCCTCGGGAAATTCCAGCTCACCGACATCCCGCCCGCACCGCGCGGGATGCCGCAGATCGAGGTCTCTTTCGACATCGACGCCAACGGCATCGTCAACGTTTCCGCGAAGGACCTCGGCACCGGCAAGGAGCAGTCGATGACGATCACCGGCGGGACGAAGCTCGGTGAAGACGACATCCAGCGCATGATCCGCGAAGCGGAGGCGCACGCGGACGAGGACCGACGCCGCCGCGAGGAGGCGGAGGCGCGCAACCAGGCCGACTCCGTCGTGTACCAGACCGAGAAGACCATCAAGGAGCACGGCGACAAGCTGGACGACGCCGACCGCAAGCACGTCGAGGATGCGCTTCAGGCGACGAAGGATGCGCTGAAGGGCTCGGATGTGGCGGCGATCAAGAGGACGACCGAAGAGCTCATGTCGGCATCGCAGAAGTTTGCCGAGGTGATGTACCAGCGTGCGGCGCAGTCCCAGCCGGAGGGCGCCGCTCCGGCCGGTGACGAGGTCGTGGACGCCGAGGTCGTCGACGACGACGAGGAGCGCACGGCCTGATGACTGAGCGGGAGGAGGCACGAGCGACGGTCGCCGACGAAGTGGAGACGCTCGAGCCGGAGCTGATCGTGGAGGAAGGGGCGGTCGAGAACGAGACCGGCGCCACCGACTGGGAGCGGATCGCGCGCGAGCGCGAGGCCGATCTCCTGCGAGCCCGCGCCGACTTCGACAACTTCCGCAAGCGAGTCATGCGCGAACAGGCCGAGGTGAACGCGCGGGCCGCGCGCGGCTTCATCGAGAGGTTGCTTCCGGTGCTCGACAACTTCGACCGCGCCGCCGCGCACGGTGAAGCGTCGCCGGGCTTCCAGCTCCTTCATCGGGAGTTGATGGACGTGCTCAGCGGCGAGGGCGTAACGCGTCTCGAGCCGAAGGGCGAGCCCTTCGATCCACACCAGCATGAAGCGGTCGAGTCGCACGAGGACGAGCAGGTGGAGGAACCGACGGTGTCGGCGGTCCACCGGGCCGGCTACCTCTTCCGCGACAAGCTCCTCCGCCCGGCGCTCGTCGCCGTGGCGCGTCCCGCCGAGCCGTCTGCATCGGAGGCCGCCGAGCAGGACGGAGGCTGATCCCGATGGCGCAGCGCGACTGGCTCGACAAGAACTACTACGAGATCCTCGGTGTCGCCGAGGGCGCTTCCAAGGACGAGATCAAGCGCGCCTATCGGAAGCTCGCGCAGAAGCACCACCCCGACGCGAACAAGGGCGACAAGACGGCGGAGCAGAGGTTCAAGGAGATATCCGAGGCGCACGCGATCCTCTCGAACGACGAGAAGAGGCGTGAGTACGACGAGTTCCGTCGTTATGCCGCGCAGGGTGGCGTCCCCTTCGGCTTCGGCAACGGCGGGACGCGGGTCACCGTGGGCGACATCGGCGACCTGTTCGGCGACGGAGGGATCGGCGATCTCTTCGAGGAGGCCTTCGGGTTCTCGAGGCGCCCGCGCCGCGGGCAGGACCGCGAGACCGAGGTCCATCTGACTTTCGAGGAGGCCGTCCGCGGGACGACGGTCGAGCTGGGCGACGGAACGAAGGTGAGGATCCCGCCCGGTGTCTCTGACGGAGGCCGTATACGGGTTGCGGGCCGCGGCGGACCGGGCCCGAGCGGCGCGGCCGCAGGCGACCTCTACGTGCGCGTTCACGTCGAGCCCCATCCGATCTTCTCCGCCGGCAAGAAAGGCGACCTGATCGTCCACCTGCCCGTCACCTTCACGGAGGCGGCGCTGGGCGCGAAGGTACCGGTTCCGACGCTCGACGGGAGCGTCACGGTGAAGATCCCGCCCGGCACCCGCGCCGGCAAGACCCTGCGCGTCAAAGGGAAGGGCGCGCCGTACAAGGGCAGGGCCGGCGACCTGCTGGTGGTCGTCGAGGTGGAGGTTCCGCAGAAGCTCTCGCGCAAGG
The DNA here is from genome assembly GCA_035540935.1 of Actinomycetota bacterium. Classification (GTDB taxonomy): domain Bacteria; phylum Actinomycetota; class CADDZG01; order CADDZG01; family WHSQ01; genus DATLFS01. The sequence goes on along the minus strand of DATLFS010000038.1, from coordinate 44,567 downwards.
AGAAGGAGCTGCTCGAGGAGTTCGCCCGCGTCCACAACGCGCACCCGAGGCGCCACCTGGAGCATCTCATCGGTCGCAAGGAAGCGTCGTGAGGAGGAGAGTGATGGCCCACAGGAACGATCCCGAACAAGCCATCTACATCATCTCCGTGGCCGCCGAGCTCGCGGGCGTTCACCCCCAGACCTTGCGCGTATACGAGCGCAAGGGCCTTCTGCGGCCGCAGCGAACCGAGGGGAACACGCGCCGTTACTCCGAACGTGACATCGAGTTGCTCCGGCGCATCCAGGACCTCACCAATGAAGGCGTGAACCTCGCCGGCGTCACGCGCATCCTCGAGCTCGAGCGCAAGCTCGAGCGGCTCGAGGCTCGCAACGAGCGACTCGTGCGGGAGCTGGAGGAGACGCTCGCGCAGCTGACGGAGCTGCTCGACGCGCCGAACCACACGGCCCTCGTCCCCCTCAAGGACGTGCGGCGGGTGCGGCGCGCCCTCAAGTCCGAAGTTGTGGAGCGCGCCGCCGCGCGACGGACGTTCGCGGTGCCACCCGTTTCGTGATCGAGAGTTCTGCCGGCAACGTATCGACGCTCGTCGACGGCGATGGGAGCGACGGCGTGACCCTTGTCTTGGGTCACGGTGCGGGCGCCGCGATGGACCACCCTTTCATGGAGCACGTGGCGCAGGGCCTCGCGCGGCGCGGTCACCGCGTCGTGCGCTTCAACTTCCCGTACATGCAGGCGGGCCGCAAGGCACCGGACCGGGCGGAGACACTCGAAGCTTGCTTCCGCGCGGTCGCCGATGCGGTCGCCGGAGATGGACCGCTCGTCCTCGGCGGCAAGTCGATGGGTGGGCGCATCGCGTCGCAGGTCGCGGCGGGCGGCAGCCCCTGCGACGGCCTCGTCTTTCTCGGCTATCCGCTTCATCCGCCCGGCAAGCCGGAGCGGCTCCGCGATGCACACCTGCGCGAGATACGCGTTCCCATGCTCTTCGTCGAAGGCACGCGCGATCCGTTCTGCCCCCTCGAAACCCTCGATCGGGTGAAGGAGCGCTTCGTGGCGCCGACAACGATCCGCGTGATCGAGGACGGCGACCACTCCTTCCGCGTCCGCAAGTCATCCGGACGCGACACGTATGCGGCGTGGAACGAGGTCGTGGAGGTGACGGCGGGTTGGCTGCACGACTTGTCGTGAGAACGACATCGTTCTTCCCTTGATGAAGCCGCCGCCGGGAGCTTCGATGCAAGATCGCCCACCGGCGGCTGGAGAGCCATGACCCCGATCTCGACCTTCATCCCGAACCTCCCGCGGCGAGCGTGGATCGTGCTCGCCGGCGACGCCTTCAGCGCGTTCGGCAGCGGGTTGGTGCTGCCTTTCCTGGTCGTCTATCTGCGCGACGTGCGGGGCTTCTCCGTAGACACCGCCGGGCTGGTGGTCTCCACGATGGCGGTGGTCGGGCTGGCCGGGGGTCCGGGAGCGGGGTGGATCGTCGACCGCGTCGGGTCGAGGCGCGGCCTGATCCTGAGCCAGGTGCTATGCGCTCTCGGCGCGATCGCGATCGCGGCGATCGGCTCGACGTGGCAGGCGTTCGCGGCATCCGCACTTTTCGGCGCGGGGCTGATGATCCTGTGGCCGGCGTCGCATTCGCTGTTGAGCTCGATGGTGCCGGCGAAGCAGCGGTCTTCGGTTTTCTCCGTCCACTACATGACGCTCAACGCCGGGATCGGGGTCGGCGGGATAACCGGCGGTTTGGTCGCGGATGTGGATCGCGCCTTCACCTTCGAGCTCCTCTACGTCTTCGACGCATTGACCTTCCTCGGCTTCGCAACGGTTCTGTTCCTGCTGAAGGACGTGGGTGCGAGGCACGAGCCGGAGAACGATGTGGACCTTGGCCCCGGCGGTTACGGAGAGGTCCTCCGCGACCGGCTGTTCCTGAGGATCTGCGCCCTCGGGATCCTGCTCGTCGCGGTCGGCTACTCGCAGCTCGAAAGCGGTTTCCCCGCTTATGCCACCGCGGAGGGCGGGATATCCACCCGGATGCTCGGCATCACCTTCGCGGTGAACACCGCCGTGATCGTCGTCGGCCAGCTCATCGTCCTCAAGAAGCTGGCCGGCCGCCGCCGGTCGCGCGCCCTTGCCGTGATGGGCGGTCTCTGGGCGGTCGCCTGGCTCGTCACGCTGGGCGCAGGTAACGCGGGCGGAGCGCTCCTGCCGGCCGTCGGCTTCATGGTGGCGATGGCCTTCTTCGCGCTCGGCGAGACGTTCATGTCGCCGACGCTGCCGGCGATCGTGAACGACCTTGCTCCCGATCACCTGCGCGGGCGGTACAACGCCCTCTACTCCATGTCGTGGTCGGCGGGACACATCATCGGTCCCGCCGTTGCAGGTGTCGCACTCGAACGCGGCCTGGGCGACCATCTCTTCGCGGGCCTCGTCGTGGTGTGCCTTCTCGCGGCGCGGGCCGGGCTCCGCCTCGAGAGACACTTGCCGGCCGCGGCCAACCTCGTCGATCCAGGTGACGCCGCTCCGGGCGCAGAGGAGAAAACGCCGTCGCCCACATCTTCCGGCTAGCCGTCAGCCGGTGGCGGCCCCCAACGCGCTCTGTCTCAGCGCGGCGATGCGGCTCTCGAGCGGGGGGTGCGTCTCGAACAGGCGGTTGAGCCAGGCTCCCGGCGTCGTGGCGCCGGCCTCTCCGGGCGCACGCTCCGCGGAGAGCGGCGACTCGATCCACAGATGGGCCGTGGCGCGGCTGGCGGAGCGGACGGCGGTGCGATCATCGCGCAGCTTCTCGAGAGCTCGGATCAGCCCGTCGGGATAACGCGTGAGGAGCACGGCATCGGCGTCGGCGAGGTACTCGCGCCGCCGCGAGATCGCGAGTTGGATGACCTGCGCGAACAGCGGAGCGAGCAAGAGAAGTATGGCGCCCAGGAGCGCGACGAGGCCGCGCGCGCCGCTCCCGCGCTTCCCCCCAAGCGTCCCGCTGCCCCACCACAAAGCTCGGATCATCCAGTCGGCCAGCAGAACGACGACGCCTACGAGCGTCACCGTGAGGGTCATGACGAGCGTGTCGCGGTTCTTGATGTGGCTCAGCTCGTGCGCGATCACGCCTTCGAGCTCGTCGCGGTTCATCTTGGCGATCAAGCCGGTCGTCACCGCGATCGCGCCGCGGTCCGGATTCCGACCCGTGGCGAACGCGTTCGGCGCGCCGTCTTCCACCACATAGACGCGCGGCTTCGGCATCCCCGCCGCGATCGCCAGACCTTCGACGAGGTTGTGAAGCTGCGCGTGCTCCCTCTCGTCGGCCGGACGGGCGCGGCTCATGGCCAGGGCGATCTTGTCCGAGTTGAAGTACGACCCCCAGGTCATCAGCAGCGAGAGCACCACGGCAACCACGAGGCCCCAGTGGCCCACGCCCGTCAGGTGGCCGAACGCCCATCCGACCGCGATCACGAAGACCGCAAAGGACGCGATCAACAGATACGACTTTCGGACGTTCGACGAGACCCGCTCGTACACGAGCTGCGGCCGTTATTGCGGCTGCTGAGGTGCGGCTCCGCCCCCTCCGAAGTCGACGCGCACGTTCTCGCGCGACTCGGTCTCGGCCTCGAAGTAGGGCTTCTCCTCGAAATTGAACACCCCGGCGACGATGTTCGTCGGGAAGACCTGCCGCGCGTTGTCGTAAGCCAGCACCTGCTCGTTGTAGAACTGCCGCGAGAAGGCGATGCGGCCCTCCGTCCCGGTCAGCTCCTCCTGCAGGCTGAGGAAGTTCTGGTTCGCCCGCAGCTCCGGGTAGGCCTCGGCCACGGCGAACAGCTGCCGCAGCGCGCCGGTCAGCATGTTCTCCGCCTGCGCCTGCTCTTCGATGCCCTGCGCCTGAACCGCTTGCCGACGGGCCTCGATCACGGCCTCGAGCGTCTGCCGCTCGTGCGCTGCGTACCCCTTCACCGTCTCGACCAGGTTCGGGATGAGGTCGTACCGCCGGCGGAGCTGCACGTCTATCTGCGACCACGCCGCTTCGATCCGGTTGCGCAGTCGGACGAGGCGGTTGTAGATCGCGACCACTGCCAGCACCAGCACCGCGGCCACGGCTGCGAGGATGATCCAGGTCATGGGGCCTCCCGTCGGAAGTGTGTAGCCGTAGCCTGTCGCACCCGGACGATCAAGGCAAGGAGGCCGCGCGGCGTGTATCGCGACGAGTGGGATCCGTGGCTCCGAACACCAGCGCGCATACGAGCGCCGCGGCCACGCCCGCGACCGGACCGGCGGCGCTTTCGTGGCCACCGCCGATGACCACCACCGCGGCCCAGCCGGCGAGCCCGGCGCAGATGGATGCCGCCGCCGTCCAGGCGATGCGGGCGGCGCGCCCGGAGCGGCGCGCCGCGAGCCAATGGAGGGGGATCAGGACGGGGGCGGCGAACGCCCCGTAGAAGAAGGTGCCGACCGCGGCGAGCGTAACCAGCGCGAGACCGAAGCGTCCTGCGGCCGCCGCCCGGGAGCCGCGCGACCCGGTTGTGCGGAGCGCGACCCAGCCGAACGCGGCCGCGAGGAGCCCGATCGCGCCGGCGGCCTCCCACCACAGCATCGCGTCGCTGGTGCAGCTGCTCTCATAGGCGACGACGCCCGGACCTCCGCCACCACCCCCCAGCGTCGTCTCGGGGATCCACGAGCGGGTGATCACCCGGCCGTCCGCGTACTCGATCCGTTCGTGACAGCGCGGGGAAGGGCGGAAGGCGAGGAACACTGCGGCGGCGACCAAGAGGATCGCCGCGCCCGCGGTGACCAAGGAGCCGGTTCGGTTCACGTTCGGAGCGTAGCGCCGGAGGTGGGTACGGTGGTCGGAGTGAAGGTTGCGATCGAATACTGCGTCGTCTGAGGATACGAAGAGCGGGCCGCCGGTCTGGCGGCCGAGCTGAGAGCGGAGCTGGGTCTCGATGACGGTGACGTCGAGCTCGTCGAGTCGCGCGGCGGCGTCTTCGAGGTGACGGTCGACGGCGACCTCGTCTTCTCGAAGAAGTCTCTCGGGCGTCACGCACAGCCGGGAGAGGTCTTGCGCCTCATCCGGGAACGCCGGGCCTAGGACCGCAGCAACTCCGCGATCTCGAGCGCGAGCTCCAGGCTTTGACGGGCGTTGAGGCGTGGGTCGCACAGCGCCTGGTAGCGGTCCTCGACGTCCTCCTCCGGGTCGTGGAGGGCGCCGACGCATTCCGTCACCGCCTCGTGCGTGAGTTCGAGGTGCACACCGGCGGGCACGGTTCCCTCCTGCTGGTGGACGACGAAGAAGGTCTTGATCTCCGTGAGGATGTCGTCGAACGTGCGCACCTTGCGCCCGTCGACGCTGGTCGTGTTTCCGTGCATGGGGTCGCAGATCCACAGCGGCTTCCACCCCGCCTCTCTCACCGCTCGCACGAGAGGCGGCAGCAGGTTTTCGACGCGCGCGGACCCGAGCCTCGTGATGAACGAGAGACGCCCCGGCACGCGGTCGGGGTCGAGCCGTCGGCACAGGTGCACCACGTCGTCGGCAGTGGCCGCCGGTCCGAGCTTCACCGCCACCGGGTTCTTGATGCCGGATGCGAACTCGACGTGCGCGCCCTGCGGATCCCGCGTGCGATCTCCAACCCACAAGAGGTGCGCGGAGCAGTCGTACCAGTCACCCGTGAGGCTGTCGCGGCGCGTCAGCGCTTCTTCGAAGCCGAGCAAGAGAGCCTCGTGCGAGGTGTAGAGCTCGACCTGTTGCACCGCGGGCTCCCGAGAGAGGTCGACGCCGCAAGCCTCCATGAACACGACGGCGCGCTCCACCTCACGCGCGATGTCCGCATAACGTCGCCCCTGGGCGGAGGCGGTGACGAACTCCTGGTTCCAAGCGTGGATCCTGCGTAGATCCGCGAAGCCACCGGTCGTCAACGCGCGCAGCAAATTCAGCGTGCTTGCCGACTGCTGGTACGCGCGGATCAACCGCGCCGGGTCGGGCCGCCGCGCCGCCGCGTCGAATTCGTCTCCGTTGACGGCGTGCCCGCGGAAAGCCGGCAACTCGACGCCGCCGTTGCGCTCCGTCGGGCGGGAGCGCGGCTTCGCGAACTGACCGGCGATGCGCCCCACTTTGACGACGGGCAGCCCCGTTCCGTAGGTCAGGACGACCGCCATCTGCAGGATGATCTTGAGCTTGTCCCGGATCGAGTCGGCGGAGAAATCGGCGAACGACTCCGCACAGTCCCCCGCCTGCAGGACGAAGGCGCGGCCTTCGGCCGCCTCGGCGAGACGTTGCTGAAGACGGCGCGCCTCCCCGGCGAAGACGAGTGGAGGCAGGCGGCGGACGTAGCGCAGAACGTCGTCGAGCTCGCCGGCGTCCGGCCAGTCCGGCTGCTGCGCCACGGGCAACCGCCGCCACGACTGAGGGGCCCAGGTATCCACCCGCCTATGCTCGCGTGCCCGCTGCGGCCGCGTGGCACGATGGGCGCATGACCATGACCGGGCTGGTCTCGCTCGAGGACATCGAGGAGGCGCGGAGGCGGCTCGAGGGCATCGCGGTCGTCACACCCATGGACCGCTCCCGCGCGCTCTCCGACCAGTGCGGAGGCGAGGTCCTGATCAAGTGCGAGAACCTCCAGCGGACGGGGTCGTTCAAGATCCGCGGCGCCTACAACCGCATCTCGCGCCTCTCCCCCGACGAGAAGGAGTGCGGCGTGGTGGCGGCTTCGGCCGGGAATCACGCGCAGGGAGTCGCTCTTGCCGCCGCGATGGCGGGGACGACGGCGACCGTCTTCATGCCCGAGCAGGCGCCGCTTCCGAAGATCGAAGCGACGAAGCGGTACGGCGCGGAGGTCGAGCTGGTCGGCAAGGACATCGGCGTCGCGCTCGAGGCCGCTATGTCGTTCGCGAACGAGCGCGGGAGCGTCTTCGTCCACCCCTTCGATCATCCGCACGTGATCGCCGGGCAGGGCACGGTGGGCCTCGAGCTGTGCGAGACGGTCGAGGCGCTCGGGACGGTCGTGGTGCCGGTGGGAGGCGGCGGTCTGATCTCGGGGACCGCGGCGGCGGTGCGCGCGCTCCGTCCCGGCGCGCGCGTCATAGGCGTTCAGGCAGCCGGTGCCGCGTCGTATCCGCCGAGCCTGGCGCGCGGCGAGCCCGTCGTGGTCGAGGACCTCGTGACGATCGCAGACGGCATCGCCTGCAACCGGCCCGGTGAGTTCACCTTCGGCCACGTCCAGGCTCTGGTCGACGAAGTGGTCACGGTGACCGACGACGCGATCGCAGAGGCGTTGGTGTTCGCCGCCGAACGTATGAAGCTCGTCCTCGAGCCGGCGGGCGCCGCGGGCGTCGCGGCGGCGCTGCAATACCCGTCGCTCCTGAACCCGCCGGTCGTGGTCGTCCTCTCGGGAGGCAACATCGATCCGCTGCTGTTGCTGAGGGTGGTCCGTTACGGGCTGTCGGCGTCGGGCCGCTACTTCTCCTTCCACACGCGCATCGCCGACCGGCCGGGAGAGCTCTATCGCTTGCTCGGCCTGCTCGCAGAGCTGGGCGCGAACGTCGTGGGCGTCGAGCATCACCGCGAGGGGGCGCGCGTTCACGTCGGTGACGTCGACGTCGCTCTCCAGGTCGAGACGAAAGGGCCGCAGCACATCGAGGAGCTCGTGCAACGCTTGGCGGCCGCCGGCTATGTCGTCGAGCGGGCCTGACCGGGAAGCGCCGCCTCTCGCCTAGGGTTGCACCTCTTATGAGCGTCCTTCATTCCCCGCACGTGCGCGCCCAGGTCCGCGGCTTCCTCGCGGAGGACGTCGGGCGCGGCGACGTGACGACGGAGGCGGTGGTGCCGGCGGAGCTCCGGGGCACGGCGCGCCTCGAGGCGCGGGAGCCCTTCGTCGTGGCCGGTCTGCCTCTTCTCTCGGTCGTGCTCGAGGAGGCCGGCGGCGGCGTACGTGTCGAGGTCGAGAGCGCGGACGGTGACGAGGTCGACCGGGGTGCCGCCCTGGCGCGCCTCGAGGGGCCGCTCCGAACGATCCTGACCGGGGAGCGCGTCGCACTCAACCTGATCGCGCGGCTCTCGGGAGTCGCGACCGTCGCACGCCGTTATGCCGTCGCCGTCTCGGGGACGAGCGCGCGCGTCGTCGACACGCGCAAGACGACGCCCGGCCTCAGGATGCTCGAGAAGTACGCGGTGCGTACGGGCGGCGCGCACAACCACAGGTTCGGTCTCGATGACGGGATCCTCGTGAAGGACAACCACATCGCCGCGGCCGGCGGCGTGACGGAGGCCGTCGGCCGTGCCCGGGCCGCGGCGCCGCACGGCCTCCTGGTCGAGGTCGAGGTCACGGACGAGTCGGAGCTGGAAGATGCGCTTGCGGCCGGGGCCGATGCCGTCCTGCTCGACAACATGACACCCGATGAGGTCGCCCGCTGCGTTCGGCGCGCCGGAGGCAAGGCGCTCCTCGAGGTTTCCGGGGGCATCACGCTCGAGAACGTCGCGACTTATGCAGCGACCGGAGTCGACCTGATCTCCTGCGGCGCGATCACCCACTCCGCACGGTCGGTCGACATCGCACTCGAGGTCGAGCGGCTGTGACCGCGCCGCAGGCCGCGCCCCTCCTCGACGCCGCCTGGGCCGAGCAGGTGCGCGACCTGGCGCGACGCCGCGATGCCGTGATACTCGCTCACAACTACCAGGTGCCGGCGGTGCAGGACGTCGCCGACTACGTCGGCGACTCGCTCGAGCTGTCGCGCGTCGCGGCCGAGGTCGACGCCTCGGAGATCGTCTTCTGTGGCGTCCATTTCATGGCCGAGTCGGCGAAGATCTTGGCGTACGACAAACGGGTTCTGATCCCCGACAAGGACGCGGGATGCTCGCTGGCGGCGTCGATCACCGCCGACCAACTGCGAGCGTGGAAGGCGGAGCATCCGGGAGCCGTGGTGGTGATGTACGTGAACACCACCGCCGAGGTGAAGGCGGAGACGGATTACTGCTGCACGTCGGCGAACGCGGTCCAAGTCGTCAACTCGATCCCGCCGGACAAGGAGATCCTGTTCGGTCCCGACATGTTCCTCGGTGCGCACGTCGAGCGCGAGACGGGACGAAAGCTCCACATCTGGATGGGCGAGTGTCACGTGCACGCCGGGATTCAGCCGGCGGACATCCAAACGACCCTGGCGCGACATCCCGATGCCGAGCTGCACATACACCCCGAGTGCGGCTGCTCGTCCCAATGCATGTATCTCCTGTCCACCGGCGACCTCCCGCGCGAGCGCACCTTCGTTCTCGGGACGGGCGGGATGGTCAGGCGCGCCCGCGAGAGCGATGCATCTACTTTCGTGGTCGCGACCGAGACCGGCATGCTGCACCGACTTCGTAAGGAGAATCCGCGCGCCGGTTACATCCCGGCGAACGAGGAGGCCGTCTGCGGCTACATGAAGATGATCACGCCGACCAAGCTCCTGCGTTGCTTGCAGACCGGCCGTGACGAAGTGACCGTTCCCAAGGAGATCGCCGATCGGGCGCGCCTGGCGATCGAGCGCATGATCGCGGTCCTGCCGTGAGCGGGATCCGCTTGCGCCTCGCGACCGCATCGGCCGCCGTCGCCGCGGTGCTTCAGGCGACGATGCCGACGCGCGTCGCGGCGCGCCGCGAACGCATCTACGCGGTGCGGGTTGCGGAGGCGGAGCCTCGGGTGCCCGTCTTCATCACACGCCTCCGCCCGCACGCGCTCAGGCGGTCACCCTGGTAGAGCCGCTCAAGCCTCCACCTCCGGCGTTGCCACGATCCCAAGGATCGATCCCACGAGACCTGTGAAAGCCGCGACGGCCACCACCACCAGCCCCGCGGCGGGATCGATGTCGCCGATAACGTCCGCGCGCTGTGAGAACCCCGAGTTGATGTCGTCGATCCCGCGCCACGCCGCGATCGCTATGCCGCCGGCGACCACGGATCCGAGGAAGGAGAGCCACGCCCACGCCGATCGGCGCCGCACACCCAAGAGCGTCGCGCCGATCAACATCAGGATCGCCGCCACGATGATGATGTTGCCGTCGCCCGCCTCCACCCCCGTGATGGGTTCAGTGGGTTGCGGCGGCTCGCCCTCGAACGTCGTGTCCGGCAGCGGCGGAAGGACGCCCCGCGTCGTCCAGTTCATCAGGGCGCCGGCGAACGCGGCCGCCGAGGCGACGACCATCATCACGACCGCCACGAGGCGCGCTCTGTCGAAGGTGTCGCCGCGCACCCTTTCGGCCATGACGAAACGGTAGCCTACGCCGATGCAACCCAAGTCCCGCTGTCTGCTCGCGATCCACGCGCACCCCGACGACGAATCGTCGAAGGGGGCAGGGACGATGGCCAAGTACGCGGCCGAAGGCGTGCGGGTGGTGCTGGCCTGCGCCACCGACGGTGCAGAGGGCGACATCCTCAACCCGCGCATGGACCGGCCGGGGATCAAGGACCGGATGGTGGAGCTGCGGCGCGCCGAGCTCGAAACCGCGTGCGACATCCTCGGTGTCGAGCGGATCTACCACCTCGGCTACCGCGACTCGGGCATGCCGGGATCGGAAGCGAACCGGCATCCCGACGCCTTCTGCAACGCCGATCCTGAGGACGTGACCCGCCGACTCGTCGAGATCATCCGCGCCGAGCGACCCGATGTCGTGCTCGCCTATGACGAATCGAAGGGTTACGAGCATCCCGATCACGTGCGTGTGTACGAGCTGGGGACGCGGGCGTACCACGAGGCCGGCGACGCCGATCGCTTTCCCGACGCCGGCGCGCCTTGGCAGCCGAAGAAGCTCTACTACTTCGCTACGTTCACGCAGCGCAGGTTCCGGATCCTCAACGACGCCGCCGTCGCGGCAGGTGCAGAAGCCCCTTACGCGGGATGGCTCGAGAAGTGGGACGAGTTCGGGTTCGCCGAGCCGGAGATCACGACTCAGGTCGACGTGGCGGAATACGTCGAGGTGCGGAGCAAGGCTCTGCTCGCGCACGCGACGCAGATCGACCCGGATTCATTCTGGTTCGCGGTGCCGGACGAGCTGCAGCGCCAGGTGTATCCGTGGGAGGACTACACGCTGATCGACTCGAAGGTGTCTACCGAAGTGCCTGAGGACGACCTCTTCGCGGGGATCGACACGCCGGCGCCGCCCGCAGTGCCGGAGCGGCGCTAGACCTTCTCGGCGCGCCGGACCAGCGCCTTCTCGATGACCTCGTTGATCTCGTCGCCCAGCAGCTCGTCGTGCTCGAGGAGCGCGTCGCGCAGTGCCTCAACGAGGTCGCGATTCGTCTCGAGCAGATAGGCGACCTGGTCCTTCATGCGCCGGAGCATCGTGTCGACCTCACGCTTGGTCTCGTCGCCGCTCAGCACCTTGGCGACGATGTTCGCCGGCGCGCCGTGCTCGACGGCTTCGTAGGAGACGAGCGACGTGCCCATCCCGAACGACCCGACCATCTGCGCGGCGAGCGCGGTAGCGGCCTGCAGGTCGCTCGCCGGACCGGTTCCGGACTCGCCGAAGAACAGCTGCTCGGCCGCCATCCCGGCGAGTGCGATCTTCATCGTGGCTTCGAGCTCCGTGCGCGTGCGGGTGAAGCGCTCCTCGGTGTCGGAATGAGCCAGAAGGCCGAGAGCCTGCCGCCGCTTGATGATGGACAGCACTTCGAGCTTGCGATCGGTGGCGCAGAGGAACGCGGCGACGGCGTGACCCGCCTCGTGTGTCGCGATGATGTCGCGCTCGCGCCGGGTGTAGGCCACGGGATGCGCGAGGCCGATCTCTTCGCTGAGGCGAGCTCTCTGCACATCGCGCCAGTTGAGTTCACGGCGTCCGTCGCGCAGCGCCCAAACGAGCGCCTCGTCGAGGATGTGCTCGAGCATCGCCGGCGAGTAGCCCAGCGTCATGGACGCGAGCTCCTCGCGCAGGTCCTCGCGGTCCATCTCTTCTGCGTGCGAACGCTTGCTCAGGAAGTAATCGACGAGGTCACGGCGACCGGCGCGCCCGGGGAGATCGAAGTAGAGCGCGCGGTCGAAGCGCCCGGGTCGCATCAGCGCCGGGTCGAGCGAGGACGCCCGGTTGGTGGCGCCGATGACCAGCACGTTCGCGTACTGAGCCGGCCGCTTTCGGATCTGTCTCGTGCTCGGCAGGAAGAGGTTGAAGAAGTCGATGAAGCGGTTCCGGACCCGGCCGGAGAATGGGGGAGCGTCGAACGACTGCAGCTGGATGAGCAGCTCGTTGACCATGCTGCCTGCGTCGCTCGTCCCGAACTTCAACGCGCTGAAGGGGCGGTGGGGGCTCATCGATTCGACGCCCGACCGCGCGCCGCCGATCGCGTCGATCTCCTCGATGAAGCCGATCGCGCCGCCCTCCTTCCACGCCGCCTTCTTGAGGGCCTTGAAGAAGGCGCGGATCTTCCACGCCGTCATCCCGAAGAACATCGACTGGAAAGCCGGCGCCGATACGAAGAAGAAGGGGACCCCGGCTTCGGAAGCCATCGCCTTCGCCAGGTGCGTCTTGCCCGTACCCGGCTTCCCTTCGAAGAGGATGCCGCGGCGCGGGTTGCCGCCGAGCTCGTCCCGGAACGTCTTGTAGGTGAGGAAGATCTGCAGGGTGCGCGTCACCTCTTCGAGAACGACGTCGATCCCGCGGACGTCGGAGAAGGTGATCCCTATCTCCTCCGCGCTGAAGCGAAGGTGCGGAGAGCGACCCTGTGCGAACGGGAGGAAGATCGCGACCGAGATCAGCAACAGGATCAGCAGAGGAAAGAGGTAGATGACGGCGTCGGGACCGAACTGAGGCGGGCCGATGCCGATCGGGTTCCCCTCGATCGCACGCTTGCCGGTGTACGCGAGCAGCAACAGATTGAGATACACGAGGTACCGGAGGCGCCGCCGCCGGTTCCGCTCACGTATCTGGGCGACGTCGGCGCGATGGTCGGCGGCGACGGTGACGAAGGTCTCCGGCGCGGCCGGGGCGCGTTCGGCCTCCGTCGCCTTCGACTTCCTCACCACCTCGGGCCCCTTCTCAATAGATCCTCTTCTCCTATGCAGTCGGCGCGCCGTGGGGGGCACCTTTAGCAGCCAGGGCCGCGGCGCCCAGGAGGAACGGCGCGCCGAGGGCGCGGGACAGCCCCTCCGCCAGCGCGCGGCCGGCCCATGCGACTTCGTCCGGCAGCGGTTCGGCGGCGATGAGCAAGGCGAGCCGGCCGAGGACGGCGATCGCGAGCGCGGTCACAGCCCCCGCCAGCCAGAGCTCCAGGTTCCGGGGCCGGAGGCGGCGGAGCCCGGCGAACCCGGCTCGCCACGCGTCCCATACGGACGGCACGCGTCCGGCAAGGTCGCGCTCGAAGACCTGCACCGCGGCCCCGACCAGGATCGGGATCGCCGCGGCCTCGATCAGGACGAGGATCGGCCCGGAGGAGCGGTACGCGTCGACTTCATCGCGTCCGACGCCTCGGACCCGCTGGTCCTCCGGGAACCGGCCGATATCGTCGTGGATGTCCCGAACCGCGATGACGTCCCGGTGTGAATACGAGACCGCCACATGCAACGGGACGGTCAGCGAGGCCGCGAGGAGAAAGAGCGTCGCGAAGTTGCGGAACACAAGAGAGAACGCGCGGTCGAGAGACACCGCCGCAGTGTAGTGCGAGGCACCGTCCGACCCGGCAAGAGGAAGGATCGACGCGGGACAGATGAAGATCCTGTTGTGGCACGGATACCTGTTGTCCGGATCCGGATCGAACGTGTTCACCGCGAATCTCGCCCGTCGATGGCGCGCTCAAGGACACGACGTCCTTCTCATGTGTCAGGAGAGGAAGGCCGGCGACCTCGACTTCGTCGACGAGGCAGGGGATATGGGGGCGGACGATCAGTCGTTCACCGCCGTCACTACCGGCGCGCCCAGTGCCCGCGGACGGGTGACGGTACTCCGCCCCGAGATCGGAACGATCCTCCCGGTTTACGTCTACGACGAGTACGAGGGGTTCATCGCCAAGCGCTTCGTCGATCTTAACGACGAGGAGTTGACCCACTACGTCGACGCGAACGTCCGCGCGCTGGCGGCCGCGCTGCGGCTCTTCGCTCCCGATGCCGTCATCGTCGGGCACGAGGTGATGGGACCGGAGATCGCACGCCGCGCTTGCGGCGCGACCGGCGTCCCCTACACCGTCCTCTTGCACGGGAGCGCGCTCGAGTACGCGGTGAAGGAGCAAGAACGCTATCGGTCGTTCGCGGCGAGCGGTCTCGGCGCGGCGGCTGCCGTGGTGGGCGGAAGCCGTTACATGGTCGAGGAGGCGGCGCGCGTCGTTCCCGGATGGCTGGACCATGCCGCGGTCGTGAATCCCGGCTGTGACGTCGAGCTCTTCCGTCCGGTGCCGAGAGCGCTCGATCGAGATCCCGTCGCCGGGTTCGTCGGCAAGCTCATCGCTTCGAAAGGCGTCCACAACTTCCTCGCCGCGCTCGGCGCCACCCGGACGCCGTCGCTCACCGCCGTGGTGGTCGGGTACGGAGGTTACGAGCGCGAGTTGCACGCGCTGCGCGATGCGTTGGCGACGGGAGACCGGCGCGCCGCGATCGCGGCGACGGACGGCGCGGTCGAGGATTTGAGGCGGTTCCTCGACGCGGCCCCGGAGACCTTCTTCGAACGGGCGGCCTCGGTGCCGGTGCACTTCACCGGCCGCCTCGAGCACGGCCCGCTCTCCGCGTTGCTGCCGACGTTCGACGTGCTGGTCGTGCCGAGCGTATTGGCGGAGGCGTTCGGCATGGTCGCGGCCGAGGCCGCCGCCTGTGGCGTCCTGCCGATCGTGCCCCGGCACTCGGGCATCGGCGAGGCGGGTGCCGCCGTGGAGGAAGCTCTCGGCGCGCCGGGCCTCCTGACGTTCGATCCGGAGGATCCCGTCCGCGGCATAGCGGCGGCTGTGGACCGCGTTCTCTCGATCCCGGCGGAGGAACGCGTCGCCATGGGCCGGACGGCCATGCGCCTGGCACACGAGCGGTGGTCCTGGGACGGAGTGGCGGCAAGGATCCTCGACGTCGCCAGAGGCGGAACCCACGATAGCGTCGCGCCGGTGCTGTCGGATGGTTGACGCCGCGCCGGGCGGCCGGCTGCAAGAGTTCCCTAGAGCGGAGTCTAGCCAGTCATGGGCCGCGCAGAGCGGTTCAGGACACAGAGGGGGATGCATGAAGGTGCGGATGCTCGTCGCCACGCTATTCGTCGCCGCCTCGGCCGATCCGGTCGGAGCCGCTCCGCGGGAGGTCGTGTGGGAGGCGGTGGGGTGTGAAGAGATCGTCGCCGTCGTTCCTGCGCAGCCGGGGTCGGCGCTGGTCGCGCTCGCCTACCGTTGCGACAGCGCGACCGTCGGCGATGTCACGATCGAGGACATCTCGGTCAGTGAGATCAGCCTGATGACCTCCAGCGGAAGCACCCTTCTCCGTCAGGTGACGAACAGCAAGCTCCTCCAGCGATCGCTGTTCAAGCTCGGCCTCTCCGATTCTCTCTTCGGGATGATCGAGTTCACGCCGGGAGGCCCGGGCGCTGCGCCAGAGGTTCGAGTGACGGCCAAGGGAGCGCGCTACTCGTTCGGCGGCATAGCCGCGCCGAACGCCGTACCGCCGCAGCCGAGCTCCGGCGGCGCCTCCTATACGTACGAGGGGCGCAAGGGGACCATCACGCTGTCATACGAGAACCACGAGCAAAGCGCGCTGCCCGCCCTGGTGACGGTCGACGCCTCTGGTGACCGCGCTCTGCGTGAGTGGATGGGGAGCGCACGCGCGACCGCTCCCGGTGTGGTCGCGGCCGGTGCTTGGACAGGGCGGGCTGCCCTCGAGGGATAGCCAGACCCGAAACGCAGGGCTTTCGTGGATCACACGTCGGGAGCCCGGCGCGCCCTCTTCTTCTCGGACCGCCGCCGTTTGTCTTCGAGCCGGCGTTCGACCGCGCCCGCCGTCGGTTTCGTGGGGACGCGCCGCTTCTCCCGCCGGAGCGCGTCGCGCACCATGTCCGCGAGTCGCTCGGTCGCGTCTTCGCGGTTGCGGTGCTGCGAGCGGTAGCGATCGGAGGTGACCTGCAGGGTGCCGTTCGAGTCGATCCGCGACGCGAGCTTCGATTCGAGGCGTGCTCTCTGCCGCGGGCCGAGGACCGCCGAGTCCCGCACGTTCCACCGCATCACGACCCGGGTAGCGGCCTTGTTCGCGTGCTGCCCTCCCGGTCCTCCCGAGGGCTCGAACGAGACGGAGACCTCGTTGTCGGGGATGACGAGCGAGCGCCCCACGCGGATGCTCACGACGCCAGTTGTTCTCCCAGCGCTTCGGGTGAGGTGACCGGCAGGTTGCACGTGCCTCGGCGGCACACGTAGGCGGTGGCTTTTCCGTCGACCCTCGATCTCCCTTCGAAGAGGTGTAGTCGCGCCGCCGCGCTCTCGGGATCGGCCGAGCAGAGAACGACGCGATCGTGCGGGAACGGTGCCCGCGCGACCTCGAGCAGAGGCCCGGCGTCACCTGTGGGATCACCGACGACCACGACCTCGCGCGCGTCGCCCGTCATGAAGTCGAGCGCGCCGAGCAGATGACCGAAGCCGAGGGGAGAGCGGGACGCGGGTTCCGCCAGCAGAGAGAGGATCTCGTCGACCGGGTCTTCGTATTTCGTCTCGCCGGTGATCCGCGAGAGGCGTGCGAGTCCGAGCGCGAGCGCCGAGTTGGCCGCCGGCAGAGCATTGTCGATCATGTCTTTCGGACGCGCCACCAGCCGTTCGGCGTCTTCGCCCGTCGTGAAGAAGCCGCCGCCGTCGGGGTCGTGGAAGAGGCGCACCGCCTCGTCTGCGGCCCACACGGCCTCTTCGATCCAGCGCGCGTCGAACTCGGCCTCGTACAGGGCGAGGAGACCCTCGAGGATGAAGGCGTAATCCTCCGCGTAGCCGAGATGCCCCACCTTCCCGTCGCGGTAGGAGCGCATGAGCCGGCCGTCGACGCGCAGGGTCGAGAGGACGAACCGCATCGCCTCGGCGGCGGCCTCCACCCAGTCGCGGCGACCGAGGAGGGTCCCGGCTTCCGCAAGGCCGGCGACCGCGAGACCGTTCCAGCCCGCGAGCACCTTGTCGTCCTTTCCCGGCCGCACGCGTCTCTCCCGGTAGTCGTAGAGAGCGCGCCGGATCGACTCGGCGCGCCGCTCATCTTCCGGGCGACGCGCGTAGATCGGGACGGAGCGGCCCTCGAAGTTCCCTTCTTCGTTGAAGCCGAACAGCCTCACGGCTTCGTCGAAGTCGTCACCGGTGGCCTCCCGGACCTCGTCGAGGGTGAAGACGTAGAACAGCCCCTCTTCGCCTTCGGTGTCGGCGTCGAGCGAGGAGGCGAATCCGCCGGCCGGATCGCGCATCTCCCGCATCATCCAGCGGGCGGTCGCCTCCGCCACGTACCGGTGGCGCTCGCTCCCGAAGAGCCGGTATGCGCGCGCGTACGTCCGGAGGAGCTGGGCGTTGTCGTAGAGCATCTTCTCGAAGTGGGGGATCAACCAGTAGCGATCGACCGAATAGCGCGCGAACCCACCTCCGATCTGGTCGAACATCCCTCCTGCGGCCATCGCGTTCAACGTGTGTCGCGCCATGTCTCCCGCGCGCTCGTCGCCCGCGGCGGCGCGCCGTAGGAGGAAGTCGATCGTCATCGGTTGGGGGAACTTGGGCGCCGATCCGAACCCGCCGTATTGCTCGTCGTAGGACCGGCCGATCGTGTCGGCGGCGGTTTCCACCAGAGCGCGCGCCGGCGGCTCGCTCGACGGCGATAGGCGGTCGGCCACGCCGATGTGTTCGACCAGGTGGTCACCTTGCCGCTCCACCTCGTCCCGTCGCTCGCGCCATGCCTCGTGCACCGCCCGAAGGACCTTCTGGAAGGAGGGCATCCCGTGACGGTCCTCGTTGGGGAAGTAGGTGCCGCCGTAGAAGGGCTTTCCGTCGGGCGTCAGGAACACGGTCATCGGCCAGCCGCCGTGACCCGTCATGGACTGCACGGCTTCCATGTAGATCGCGTCGACGTCCGGCCTCTCTTCGCGATCGACCTTCACGTTCACGAACAGCTCGTTCATGAGGCGCGCCGTCTCCGGGTCCTCGAACGACTCGTGCTCCATCACGTGACACCAATGACAGGCCGCGTAACCGACGGAGAGCAGCACCGGCTTGTCGTCGCTCCGGGCGCGCTCGAACGCCTCATCCGACCATGGGAACCAGTCGACCGGGTTGTCGGCGTGCTGCAACAGGTAGGGACTCGTCTCGTGCGCAAGGCGGTTGGGCATGCGCTCCATCATCCCCGCCGCACCGGCGGCGGATAACCTCGCGCCGGATGAGCGCCGCCGCCTATCTCCTGCCGCCGATCTCCGGGCTGATCGTCTACCTGCGAGGACGCGACGCGGCGGCGCGCTTCCACGGCTTGCAGAGCGTCGCGCTGGGTGTCCTCTGGCCCGCAGGGATGTGGCTGGGCTCGTTCGTAGCGCCGCTCGCGACGCTGGTGCTGTTCGTGACGGGGCTCGTCGCGTGGCTGGCAATGTTGATCGGGGCGCTCTTCCGGCGCGACGTCGCGCTTCCGCTCCTGGGGCACGTCCTGCGGCGCGCCGCGGAGACGTCGCCTAGGGCCGCGCCGTGAAGCACATCCGGCAAGTCGCCGCCGTCGATCCGTTGACGGCGCCACACGAGGGGCACTTCCAGAAGCCGCCCTCTGCGGCCGAGCTCGCACCGGCCGCGGTCGCGGCTCCGCCGGTCGCCTCCTCCGGGGCGGGCGTCCATTCTCCCGAACGCTCGTCGTAAACGAGGAGCTCGTCGCCGCGCCGGAACCACCACCGGCCGTCCCGCTCGAACGGCTGCTCCTCGGGCTCCGCCTGGGCGGCCGCCGGCTGCGCCTCCTGGACGGCCTGCGCCGCCGGCTGCGCCTGCCCCGCGGACGCGGTCTCCGCGGGAGCGAAGCCGCCGTAGGTGGCGGTTTCTTCGGTCGGAGTCGGGGCCGCGCTCGAGGCGGCCGGCTCGGGTTCGGCTTCCCACGCGGCCTGCGCCGCCGCCGGCTGCGTCGCGACCGGTTCCGGGTCCCGCGCGGGAGCGGCTTCCTGCGAGGAGGTGCTCTCGGGGCGGGACCCGGTGGTCCCGCCCCGGTCGAGCGACTTCTTGATCCCGGAGAGCTCGGAGGCGATCCCGAGCAGCGCCAGCGCGGTGATGAGCCACAGCGCGAGCGTCAGGATCTGATACAGGTTCGGGTCGATCTCCGGCATCGCTCCCCCTTCCGGTCGGTCTAAGGCCGCCTATCTTCGCCGAAAACCGCCGGACGGTCTCGCTACGCGGGCGGCGCGGGCGGCGCGGCCGCCGGGCCCCGCGGGGTCGTGGTGGTCTCACCCTCCTGATGCGTCAGGAAGCCGCCGTAGGCGATCAGCGCGGCCAGGATCGGTGAGATCAGGAGCAGCGGTCCGCGACTCACCTCGATGCCGAGACCCGAGATGCCCGACCCCTCCGGGCCCGCGATCGCCGCGATCAGCAGCAGCAGCGTCGCCAGCGCCCCGCATACGAGATAGATCTGGCCGTAGCTCGCAGGCAGCTCCAGATCCTTCCCCGCGGCGCGCAGGAGGACGAGGACGAGCGCCACGAGGGCGAGGAAGAGCGCCAGCTTGGCGTAACCGGGCAGGGAGTTCCATGCGGTCCCGCGGACGTTGCCGCCGAGGACTTCGTACTTCGACCAGAACGACAGGAAAGAGAGGATGAGGAGTGCCGCGCTGCCGATCAGCACGAATTGCTCCCCCCGCCTCAGCCTCGACAGGTCCACCGCCACCTCCGCATTAGCCGGAATAGAACAAGCAAACTGTAGGGGAATGCAGTAGCGGACGCTAGGACCGAAATCGGGAGATTCCGAGGTGCGTCGGTAGAATCGGCGCGCCGAGGCGGGACGACGCCAAAGGAGCGTGAGCGAGTGGCCGTCATCAAGACGATCGACCTGGTCGGGGTGTCCACCGAGTCGTGGCGCGACGCGGCCAACCAGGCTCTCAAAGAGGCGTCGAAGACGATCCGGGGCATCACCGGCATGGACATCCTCGATACGTCGTGCAACGTGGCGGACGGCGAGATCTCGGAGTACCTCACCCACGTCCGGATCAAGTTCCGGATCGAGCGCTAGGCGCCGCGGTGCCCGGCGTAGCGCTCGTCGGCATCCAATGGGGTGACGAGGGCAAGGGAAAGGTCACCGACCTCCTCGCCGAGCACACCGATTATGTCGTTCGCTACCAGGGCGGGAACAACGCCGGGCACACGATCGTGGTCGACGGCGAGCGATACGCCTTGCACCTCGTGCCGACCGGCGTCCTGTACTCGAACTGCACGCCTGTCATCGGACCGGGTGTCGTCGTCAATCCCCGTGTCCTGATCGAAGAGATGGATGCCCTCGAGGCGCGCGGCGTCGATACGAGCCGCTTGCAGGTGTCCGGGAACGCGCACCTCATCATGCCGTACCACCTCGAGCTCGATCTCGTAACCGAGCGTTGGCTCGGCAAGAACAGGCTCGGGACGACCAAGCGCGGGATCGGGCCGACGTACGCCGACAAAGCAGCACGCATCGGCCTGCGCGTTCAGGACCTCTTCGACCCGAAGATCTTCTCGGAGAAGCTGGCCATCGCGCTGAAGGAGAAGAACCTGTTCCTCACACGCATCTACGGCCGCCTCCCGAAGGACGCCGCAGCGATCGAGGAGGAGTACCGCGCGTACCGCGAGCGCCTCGCTCCCCACATCGCGGACACCACGTCGCTCCTCCACCGCGCTCTCGACGAGAACAAGACGGTCCTCTTCGAAGGTGCTCAGGCGACGATGCTCGACGTCGACCACGGCACCTATCCCTATGTGACGTCCTCCAACCCCATCGCCGGCGGCGCGTGCACGGGAGCGGGCGTCGGCCCGCGAGACATCACGCGCATCATCGGGATCTCGAAGGCGTACTGCACGCGCGTCGGCTCGGGTCCGTTCCCCAGCGAAGCCGACCCCGCCGACGCCGAGGTCCTGGTGGAGGAGGGCCGCGAGTACGGGACGACGACGGGTCGCAAACGCCGCTGCGGCTGGTTCGATGCCGTGGCGGCGCGCTACGCGGCGCGGCTCAACACGCTCACGGAGCTGGTGATCACGAAGCTCGACGTGCTCAGCCACTTCGAGCGCATCCGAGTCTGCACCGCGTATGAGTTCGAGGGGGAGAGGTACGACGACTTCCCCCCGAACCAAACCATCTTCAACAAGTGCACGCCGATCTACGAAGACTTCACCGGGTGGCGCGAGGACATCTCCCCGGCGCGCCGAGTCGAAGATCTTCCGAAAGAGGCGCGCGCTCTTTTGGAGGCGCTCGAGCAGATGGTCGCCACGCCCATCTCGTGGGTGTCGGTCGGCCCGGCGCGCGACGAGATCCTGTCCTTCCGCGAGGTGGCGTGAAGGTCCTCCTGCTCGGCTCCGGCGGGCGCGAGAGCGCACTCGGCTGGGCACTCGCTCGCTCCCCCGCCGTCGAGGAGCTGATCTCCGCACCGGGCAATCCCGGCCTCGCCGAGATCGGCATGCTGGCGGACGAGCCGGGTTCGCCCGAGGCAGCGGTCTCCCTCGCCCGCCACATCGCGGCCGACCTCGTCGTGATCGGTCCGGAGGCTCCGCTGGTAGCGGGGTTCGGCGACGCCCTGCGTGAAGACGGGTTCGCCGTCTTCGGCCCCGATGCCGCGGCCGCGAGGATCGAAGGGTCGAAGGCATTCGCGAAGGAGCTGATGCAGCGCGCCGGCGTCCCGACCGCCGCCGCGCGCGCCTTCAAGGAACCGGAGGGGGCGTTCGCGTACCTCGATGAGATGGGGCCGCCGTACGTCGTGAAGGCGGACGGCCTCGCCGCCGGTAAGGGAGTGGTGGTGACGGAGGACCGCATCGAGGCGCGCGCTGCGGTGGAGGACCGGCTCGTCCGCGGGAGCTTCGGGGACGCCGGACGCGTCGTGGTCGTCGAGGAGTTCCTCGACGGCGAAGAGGTGTCATTGATCGCCTTCACCGACGGCAGCGAGGTCGTCCCGTGCGAGCCGGCGCAGGACTACAAGCGGGTGGCGGACGGTGACCGCGGCCCCAACACCGGCGGCATGGGGTCGTACTCGCCGGTGCCGTCGTGTCCCCCTCCGCTCGCAGAACGGATCGCGCACGAGGTGATCGAGCCGATGGTGCGCGCGACGCGAGCCGCGGGGGGACCCTTCGTCGGCGCGATCTACGCCGGGCTCGCGCTCACGTCGAGGGGACCTCGCGTGATCGAGTTCAACTGCCGCTTCGGCGACCCGGAGACGCAGGCGCTGCTGCCTCGCCTCGACGCGGACCTTGCCGAGGTGTGTGCGGCCGCGGCCACGCGTGAGCTCGAGGGCGTGAAGCTCTCGTGGACGTCCGACGTCTGCGTTTCGGTCGTGCTGGCATCGGCGGGTTATCCGGGCACGTACAGCACCGGCATCCCGATAGACGGGGTGGAGGCCGCCGCCGGCGTCGAAGGAGTGACGATCTTCCACGCCGGCACGGCGCGCCGCGACGACGGCGCGCTCGTGACGGCCGGTGGTCGTGTGCTGGCGGTCAGCGCACGCGGCGCGACATTCGCAGAGGCTAGGTCCCGCGCCTACGAGGCCGCCGGCAGCATCGAGTTCGAGGGCAAGCACGTGCGCAGCGATATCGCGCGGCGCGCCGAAGATGCCGAGAGGGGAGCGACGCCATGACGGCGCTGGTCGGGATCATCATGGGGTCGCGATCGGACTGGAAGACGATGCAGCATGCGGCCTCTACCCTCGACGACCTAGGCGTCGCGTACGAAGTGCGCGTGGTCAGCGCGCACAGGACCCCGGATCTCCTCTTCGATTACGCGGCTTCGGCGGCCGACCGCGGACTGGAGGTGCTGATCGCCGGTGCCGGCGGAGCCGCGCATCTCCCGGGCATGACCGCGTCCAAGACGACGCTGCCGGTGCTCGGCGTCCCGGTGGAATCGGCTGCGCTCAAAGGGATCGACTCGTTGCTCTCGATCGCGCAGATGCCGGGGGGCGTCCCGGTCGGCACGCTCGCGATCGGCGCCGCGGGCGCGGTCAACGCGGCGCACCTAGCGGCGCGCATCCTCGCCCTCCGGCACGACGACATACGTGCCGCGGTGGAGACGCACATCGAGACACAGCGGGAGCGCGTGCTCGACGACCCCGACCCGCGCGAGGAACCGACCTGATCGGCGTCCTCGGCGGCGGGCAGCTCGGGCGGATGCTCGCCCTCGCCGGGATCCCGCTCGGCCGCCGCTTCGTCTTCCTCGACCCCAACGCGGACGCGCCCGCGGCCGCCGTGGGGGAGGTCATAGCGGCGCCCTACGACGATCCGCAGGGGCTGGACGAGCTCGCGGAGCGGGCGGAGGTGGTGACCTACGAGTTCGAGCAAGTCCCGGCCGCGAGCGCGGCGCGCCTCGCGCAGCGTGGGGTCGCCGTACATCCCGGCGAGGGGGCGCTCCACGCGGCGCAGGACCGGGTCCGGGAGAAGGAGCTCTTCGCCTCCCTCGACATCCCCGTCCCGCGCTTCGCTCCCGTGGACGAGCCGGACGATCTTCAAGCCGCGCTGCGGAAGATCGGATTGCCGGCGGTACTGAAGACCCGCTCCGGCGGCTATGACGGGAAGGGGCAAGCGGTGGTGCGCACCGAAGCAGACGCGATCGGTGCGTGCGATGCTCTCGGAGGCGGCGGCCTGATCGCCGAGGAGCTCGTGCCTTTCCGGCGCGAGCTGTCGATCATCGGCGCGCGCGGGGCGGCGGGAGATGTGGCCGTTTACCCGCTCGTCGAGAACGTCCACCGCGACGGGATCTTGAGGGTGAGCCGCGCCCCGGCGATTGTGGATGCGACGGTGCGACGGCGCGCCGAAGAGCACATGCGCCGCTTGATGGAGGAGCTCGACTACGTGGGCGTCCTGGCGGTCGAGGTTTTCGATCGGGACGGTGAGCTCGTCGCGAACGAGATGGCGCCGCGCGTCCACAACTCTGGCCACTGGACGATCGAGGGCGCCGAAACGAGCCAGTTCGAGAACCACGTCCGCGCCGTCGGCGGCTTGCCGCTGGGAAGCACCGAGCCGCGCGGCACCAGCTTCATGCTGAACCTGATCGGCACGACCCCCCCGGTCGACGAGCTTCTACGCCTAGGTGGACACGTCCATCTCTACGGCAAGGAGGCGCGACCCGGCCGCAAGCTGGGCCACGTCACGGTCACGCATGAGGACGAGGACGAGGCGGCACGGCGCGCCGCGATGATCCAGGAGCTGATCGACACGACTTAGGGGTGGGTACGCACCTCGCCGCCCCCCTCGAGCTGCAGGACCGTCCCGTGACACCCCTCGTCTCCGACGGTCGCGACGCGGAAGCGGTCGTGGTCGGCGCAGACGGTGATCGAATCCTGATCCTGGTCGCCGGCGTGCGTTCCCATCCCGAAGACGCGCACCGCCATCCCGGCGCGCGCCTCGTGGCCGCCGATCTCGACCGAAGGCGGCGACTCCTCGGGCTCCTGCTGATCCGCGGACACCGCGCTGTTGGCCGCAGCGGGCTTCTGCGGATCGCTCGCGCCCGTGTTCCGCAGGTCGGGCGGCGCGCCGATCATGCCGCCGGTCCGCATCCCCATCGGCATGGGGTCGAGCACGGTTACGGCACCGGGCGCGACCGCGGATGGAGCGGCCCCGTTTTCTTGCTGTGACCACCGCGGCGGCGCCGACCACGTCGTCGCCAGGACCGCCGCCGCCACCAGAGCTCCGGCGGCTGCGCCCGTCCCCTCGCGCGGAGCGAGCGTGACCTCGGCGGCGCGGAAGAGGCGCTTCCAGTTGACGAGTACCGCTCCGTGTAGCCGCGTTGCGCCGGCCAGCAGCGCGAGGAGCGTACGGCGCGCTCGCATGCGCGCCATCTTGATCGCATCCGGTCCCATCTCGGGAGGGGGACCGACGCCTAGGTCGGCCAAGAGGACGGCTCGCTGCTTCTCGGTCAACGAGCCCATCGCCTTCTCGACCTGGCGCAGCTCGAGGCGCGCCAGACCCGCGCGTTCGGTGACGAACTCGTCGGACGCCTCTTCGACCTCGTCACCCATGTCGAGATTGCGGTTGCGACGGATCTCGTCCGCTACGAGATTGCGCGCGATCGTGTACGCGAGAGGAAGGAGGGGGCGGTCGTGATCGAGATCGTCCCAGACCTTGAGCAGACGCAGGCCGGTCTCTTGCACGACGTCATCCTTCAGCCATCGAGGAACGCCGCGGCGGACGAGGGTCGCGTCGAGGCGCACGGATAGGTCCGCCCACGCCTCTGCGAACGTTGGATGCCCCGCCATCCCGATCCCCCATATCTGTAGGGATGCCGCCCGTGGTGCTTTCGGTAGATGCTACCGCTCCCTCCGCTTCGCTGCGGCCATCCTCGCCTCCCGGGCCTCGGGACGCCCATCGTTAGGATGACGTCGTGATCCCCCGATACAGCCGCGACGAGATGGCCGCGATCTTCTCGGACCGGGCCAGGTTCTCGCGCTGGCTGGAGATCGAGATCCTCGCGGTGGAGGCTCGCGTGCGGCTCGGCGAGGTCCCGGTCGAGGACCTGACGACGATCAAGGAGCGGGCGGCCTTCGACGTCGATCGCATCGCCGAGATCGAGGCGATCCGTCATCACGATGTGGTCGCGTTCGTCGAGAACGTCCGCGAGAACGTCGGCGACGCCGGCCGGCACCTCCACTACGGCCTCACGTCGTCGGATGTCGTGGACACCGCGACGGCGGTGGCGCTGAGGGACGCCGGTGATCTGCTGGTCGAGGGGGTCTCCCGCTTGACCGAAGCCGTTCGGCGGAAGGCGCTCGAGCACAAGCACACGCTCATGGCCGGCCGCACCCACGGGGTGCACGCGGAGCCGACCACGTTCGGAGCGAAGCTCGCAGGGTGGGCATTCGAGCTCGCGCGCGACCGCGATCGCCTACGGCGCGCCCGCGACTGCGTTGCCGTGGGCAAGCTCTCCGGCGCGGTCGGCACCTACAGCCAGCTTTCGCCGGAGGTCGAGTCCTACGTCTGTGACCGCCTCGGGATCGCCGTCGAAGACGTCGCCACCCAAGTCGTCCCGCGAGACCGGCATGCCGAGTTCCTCGGCGCCGTCGCGTTGACCGGCGCCGCGCTCGAGCGGTTCGCTCAGGAGATCCGGCACCTGCAGAGGACCGAGGTCCGCGAGGTACAGGAGCCATTCGCCGCGGGGCAGAAGGGCTCCTCGGCGATGCCCCACAAGCGCAACCCCATCGTGTGCGAGCGGATCTCGGGTCTGGCGCGTCTCTTGCGGGCTTACGCGATGACGGGCTACGAGAACGTAGCCCTCTGGCACGAGCGCGATATCTCCCACTCGAGCGTGGAACGCGTAACTCTCGCGGATGCCTGCGTCCTGCTCGACTACATCGTCGACAAGATGCGCTGGGTCGTGGAGGGGCTGGTCGTATCCGAGGAGCGCATGCGGGCAAACCTCGACGCCTCTTTCGGGCTCGTCCACTCGCAGAGTGTGCTCACCGCTCTACTTCATACCGGGTCGGTTCAGCGCGAGGAGGCGTACGCGCTCGTCCAGCGGAATGCGATGCGCGCGTGGGACGAGGGGGTTCATCTCAAGGATCTCCTCAAGGGGGACGAGGAGGTCACCGCCCATCTCGACCCCGACGCAATCGAACGCTGCTTCGAGCCGGACCGGTATCTCGCCGGGCTCGACCCGATCTTTCAGCGCCTGGAGGAACTCTGAACGCGGAGCTGGTCGGTTCGGGGAAGGTCCGTGACATCTACCGCGTGGACGATGACCGACTCCTGCTCGTAGCGTCCGATCGCATCAGCGCGTACGACGTGATCCTCGACCGGCCGATCCCGGACAAGGGCAAGGTCCTCACCGGTCTGTCGGCGTTCTGGTTCCGTGAGCTCGCCGACATCTGTCCGAACCACATGATCTCTACCGCGGCGTCCGACCTTCCCGCGATCGAGGTGGACGACCTCGTGGGACGAGCGATGCTTTGTGACAAGGCCGAGCCACTGCCGGTGGAGTTCGTCGTGCGCGGCTACCTCTCCGGCTCCGGCTGGCGCGACTATCGCGCGACGGGGGCGCTGTGCGGCCACCGCCTCCCACCCGGCCTCGTGGAGTCGCAGGAGCTGCCGGAGCCGATCCTCACGCCGGCAACCAAGGCGACGAGCGGTCACGACGAGAACATCACGGAGACGGAGGCGGCGGAGATCACCGGAGCGGAGCACTACGAGAGGGCGAGGGCATTCGCCCTCGAGCTGTACCGGCGCGCCGCCGACGCGGCCGCCGCCCGGGGCGTGATCATCGCCGACACCAAGTTCGAGTTCGGGCTCCGGGAGGGTCAGGTGATCCTGATCGACGAGGCCCTCACCCCCGATTCCAGTCGGTTCTGGCCGGCCGACCGCTACTCCGCCGGCGCACCCCAGCCGAGCTTCGACAAGCAATATGTGCGGGACTGGCTCGATTCGACCGGTTGGGACCACTCGCCGCCGCCTCCGGCGCTGCCCGACGAGGTTGTCGCGGCGACGAAGAATCGTTACGTGGAGGCGTTCGAGCGGGTTACCGGAACGGCGTTCGACTCCTGGCTAGCGTCTCTGGGTGCGTGAGCGCGCGATACCTGTATCGGAAAAACCCAGAGGTAAGTCGGTAGGCCGGTCGGTGAGGTCGTTTACCTCTGCGACCGGCCTACCTCTGCAACCGGCCTACCTCTGCGACCGGCCTACCTCTGCTCGAATGCACGGCTCGACGACGGCCCCCGTGTAGGTTGAGGAGGTGATCCGGGACCTCCATCTCCCCCTCCGTTGAGCACCACGGCGGGCTCGCGCGCACCCGCGCGGCTTGGGCTCACGCTCCGTCAGGTCGCCCTGTCCCCTACCGCCGGATTCGAGGCCGCCCAGAAAGCCGCCGAGCGACGCCAGAAGGCAGGACGGCGGCCGTTCGAGGGGGTGGCTCCCTGGCTGCTGAGCGCCGTCCAGGGGGCGGCGCTGATGCTGGTGTGGTTGAAGATCGGCGGGCTCCTGGGATTCAGGGAGGTCGCGGCGGCGGACTTCCGCTGGGCGAACCTCGCGGCGGCGCTCCTCCTCGGAGCGATCCTCGTGCCCATCGGGCTGGTCCTGTGGGGCCGGGTGGGGCCCTGGGTGGCCGACATGCTGCGCGGTGGGGCGTCGGGACGCGACTGCCGCGTAGTGTGGGGCTTCGCCGCGTTGCCGCAGGCCGTCACGGTGCTGCTCCTCCTCCCGTTGGACCTCGTCGTCGCCGGCCCCCGCATCTTCGCGACCGACAACCTCGTCGATCCGGTGGCGACGGCGTGGGCGGCTTTCTCGACCGCCGTGACGCTCGCGCTCTTCGTCTGGTCCGTGTGGTTGTTCGTGCGGGGGACGGCGGTGACGTCCGGTCTCTCCTCCGGCCGCGCATGGGTGGCCGCCGGCGCGGCCGCGCTGTGCCTCTCGGCGCCGGTCGTCTTGGTGTCGTTCGGTCTGGCCGAGGCCTCGGCGAGGTTGTCGTGAGCTTCCGCGCCGAAGTGAAGGTCACGCTCAAGCCCGGGATCGCGGACCCGCAGGGACAGACCATCGAGCGAGCCCTGCCGGCGCTCGGATACGACGTCGCCCGCGACGTGCGGGTGGGGAAGCTCATCGAGCTGACGGTCGAGGCGAGTTCCGCCGAAGAGGCGCGCGAGCGGGTCGAGGAGATGTGCGAGCGGCTACTGGCGAACCCTGTGATCGAGTCGTACGACGTCGTGGTGAGAGACGGCGCGTGACGGCGCGCGTCGGCATCGTCGTCTTCCCCGGCTCGAACTGCGAGCAGGACTGCGTCCGCTCGTTCGGCCTTCTCGGCGCGGAGACGCAGCTTGTCTGGCACGACGACGACGTGCTTCCGGACGTCGATGTCGTGGTTCTGCCGGGTGGCTTCGCGCACGGCGACTACCTGCGCACCGGAGCGATCGCGAGGTTCTCGCCGATCATGCGCGCGGTCGAGGAGCATGCAGCGGCCGGCGGCACCGTCATCGGGATCTGTAACGGCTTTCAGGTGTTGTGCGAGGCAGGGCTACTACCGGGCGCGCTCCGGAAGAACGCGGGTCTCAAGTTCATGTGCAAGTGGGTCGACCTGCGCGTGGTCAACGCCTCCACCCGTTTCACGTCTCGCGCCGAGCCGGGGCAGACGCTGCGGATCCCGATCAACCACTTCGAGGGGAACTTCTACTGCGACGACTCGACGTTGGCGCAACTCCGTGCCAACGGTCAGATCGTGCTCCGGTACGTCGACAATCCCAACGGCTCGCGCGAGGACATCGCCGGCATCTGCAACGCCGCCGGCAACGTTTTCGGTTTGATGCCACATCCGGAGCGAGCGTGCGAGGAGATCCTGGGGAGCACCGACGGCAGGATCGTCCTCGGGTCGATCCTCGACCACGTCGGCGCGCGCGTATGAGCGACGCTCTGTATCGCGAGCTCGGCCTCACCGACGATGAGTACGCGTCGATCTGCGAGCGCCTCGGCCGCGACCCCATGTACACGGAACTTGCGATGTTCTCCGTGATGTGGAGCGAGCACTGCTCGTACAAGTCGTCGAAGGTCCACCTGCGGAACATGCCCACCGAGGGCGAGCACATCTTGGTAGGACCCGGCGAAGGGGCGGGCATCGTGGAGGTCGCGCCGGGCGTGGCGGTGGCGTGGAAGATCGAGAGCCACAACCATCCCTCGTTCGTCGAGCCGTTCTCCGGCGCCGCGACCGGCGTCGGCGGCATCGTGCGCGACATCCTGTCGATGGGGGCGCGGCCGATCGCGCTTCTCGATTCGCTCCGCTTCGGGCCGCTCGACGGCGACGGGCGAACCCCTTATCTCGTGGACGGCGTCGTCCACGGCATCTCTTCCTACGGCAACTCGATCGGCGTACCTACCGTCGGCGGCGAGGTCGTGTTCGAGGACTGCTACGCGGAGAACCCGCTGGTGAACGTCGCATGCCTCGGCGTGGTGGAAAGCCGTTTGATGCACGGGCGCGCCGAGGGACCGGGCAATCGGGTCCTGTTGTTCGGTTCGTCCACGGGGCGAGACGGCATCGGTGGCGCGAGCGTGCTCGCATCGGCGGAGTTCGACGACGCCAGTCTCGAGAAGAGGCCCAGCGTCCAGGTGGGCGATCCCTTCACCGAGAAGCTCTTGATCGAGGCATCGCTCGAATTGATCCGGCGCGGCCTCGTCGTCGGTTTCCAGGATCTCGGCGCCGGCGGTATCTCCTGCCCCACCAGCGAGATGTCGGCCAAGGCCGGCACCGGCATGCGGATCGACCTCGACCGCGTCCATCTGCGAGAGCCCGGGATGGAGCCGTTCGAGGTGATGATCTCGGAGTCGCAGGAGCGCATGATGGCCGTGGTCCTCCCGGACGACGTCGAGGCAGCCCTCGAGGTGTGCCGGCGGTGGGGCCTCGAGGCGCGGGTCCTCGGTGAGGTCACGAGCTCCGGTCGCGTCGAGGTGAAGCGAGGCGACGAGACGGTCGCAGACGTTCCCGCGCCGGCGCTGGCCGAGGAAGGGCCGACATACGAGCGTCCCTACAGGAGACCGGCCTGGCTCGCCGAGGTGCAGGCGGCGCCGGACGGCTCCGGCGCGCCGGACGATCTCGAAGAGGCGTTGCTGGCGGTTCTCTCGTCGCCGACGATCGCGTCGAAACGGTGGGTGTGGGAGCAGTACGACCACATGATCTTCCTCGGGACGGCGGTCGGACCGGGAGGCGACGCCGCCGTGATCCGGCTGCCCGGCACCGAGGCCGCAGTCACCTTGTCGGTCGACGGGCACGGTCGCTACTGCTATCTGGACCCGTACGAAGGCGCGCGTCTGGCCGTGGCCGAGGCCGCGCGCAACGTCGCTTCGGCGGGGGGGCGGCCTCTCGCGGTCACCAACTGTCTCAACTTCGGCAATCCCGAGAAGCCGGGAGTCATGTGGCAGTTCGCCGAGGCGGTGCGCGGGATCGCGGACGCGTGCCGCGAGCTCGGCACTCCGGTGACGGGCGGCAACGTCTCCTTCTACAACGAGACCAAGGGCCGCGCGATCTATCCAACGCCGGTGATCGGGATGCTCGGCGCACTGGCGCGCGCCGCGGACGGACGACCGGCCGCGTTCGCCGGCACCGGCGACGACATCGTGCTGTTGGGCGAGACCCGCTCGGATGATCTCGGCGGAAGTGAGTTCGCCCTCGTGGTTCATGACGCGGTCGGAGGGCGGCCACCGCACCTCGACCTCGAGCGGGAGAAGGCTCTGCACGATGTGCTGCTCGGCGCGCCGGGCATCAAGACGGCGCACGATCTTTCGGAGGGTGGGCTCGCGGTCGCGCTGGCCGAATCGGCGATCGGCGGCGCGGTTGGCTTCCGCGTCGATCTCGGCGACGGGCTGGAGCCGCACCGAGCGTTGTTCTCAGAGTCTCCGTCACGCGCGGTGGTGTCGTGTGCCCCGGAGGACACCGCGGGACTGCTTCGCTTCGCGGCGGATCGCGGTGTCGCGGCGCGCCGTATAGGCGAGACGGGTGGCGACCGGCTCGATTACGGCGCCTGCGCGATCGATCTGCTTAAAGCGCGAACTTCTTACGAAACGGCTCTTCCCGCGCGCCTCTCCGGTAGCATCGGATGAATCATGTCTGGTGAAGCACGCGACGCCTGCGGCGTCGTCGGCATCTACGCCCCCGGAGAGGACGTCGCCCGACTCACGTATTACGCCCTATATGCGTTGCAGCATCGCGGGCAGGAGTCGGCCGGGATAGCGGTCGCCGACGGCAACAACATGGTCGTCTACAAGGAGCTGGGGCTCGTGTCCCAGGTATTCGATGAGACCGTTCTCCGGTCGCTCTCGGGGCGCGCCGCGATCGGACACGTCCGCTATTCGACGACCGGCTCCACGACCTGGGAGAACGCTCAGCCTACGTACAAGAGCGGCCCGCACGGTCAGGTGGCCCTTGCACACAACGGCAACCTCGTGAACTCGCTCGAGCTGAAGGAGTCGCTCGACGCGGCCGGAGGTGACCCGACGCCGAGACGCATGGCGTCGTCCGATACCGACCTCGTCACGGCCCACATCGCCCGGTCGAACACCGGCGACATGCGCGCCGCGATCCGCGGGATCCTGCCCCGGCTCCGCGGCGCCTTCTCGTTCACGATCATGGACGAGCACCACATCTACGGCGCCCGCGACCCCCAGGGCTTCCGTCCCCTCTGCCTCGGCCGCCTGGGCGACGAGGGCTGGATCCTCGCCTCCGAGACCTGCGCCCTCGACCTTCTCGGGGCGCGTTTCGTACGCGACGTCGAGCCGGGCGAGATGGTGTCGATCGGCTCCGACGGCGTCGAGAGTGAGACCTTCGCCCCTCGGCGCAGCGCCGCATGCGTCTTCGAGCACGTGTACTTCGCCCGCCCCGACTCCACCCTTATGGGGCAGAACGTCTACGCCAGCCGCTACCGCATGGGTCAGCGACTGGCGGAGGAGGCCCCCGCCCCGGCCGAGCTGGTCATGCCCGTGCCGGACTCGGGGGTTCCCGCGGCCCAGGGCTATGCGCTCGCATCCGGGATCCCCTACGGCGAGGGCTTCGTCAAGAACCGCTACGTGGGTCGGACGTTCATCCAGCCGACCCAGGCGATGCGCCAGCAGGGGATCCGCATGAAGCTCAACCCCCTGCGCGAGGTGATCGAGGGTCGCCGTGTGGTGGTGATAGACGACTCGATCGTCCGGGGCAACACCACCCGTCAGATCGTGGCGATGCTGCGCGACGCCGGGGCCCGGGAGGTCCACATGAGGATCTCTTCGCCGCCGATCAAGTGGCCCTGCTTCTACGGCATCGACATGCCCGACCAGGACTCGCTGATCGGGGCGCAGATGGACGTCGAGGAGATCCGGGGCCACATCGGGGCGGATTCCCTCGCCTATCTGTCCCTCGACGGGATGCTCAATGCCACGGATATTCCGGCCGATGAGTTCTGCACGGCATGTTTTTCGTCGCGTTATCCCGTCGAGATCCCGGAGCACGAGCTGCGCAACAAGCACGTGCTCGAGAAGCCCCTGCCCGCGGAGGATCCGGCGCGCCGGCCGATCTAACCCGCGCGCTCCACGACGTCGACCGGCGTCGAACCCAACTGTGGACCACCTCCGTCTTCGTCGTGGCCGCGGTCACGCTGATCCTGGTGCTCCTGTGGCTGGCGGGGGACCTGTTGCCGGAGCCGCTCAACCTGGGCGAGTTGCCGCGCAGCTCGGTGGTCGTCCTCATCGCGGGGCTCGGCTGCGCCTTCATCCTCTACGTCGTCGAGAAGGAATCGAGCCTCCGGCGGTTGACGAACGCCCTCATCGAGGAACGGGTTCACTCCGACGCACTGACGGCACGGCTCGCCGAGACGGCGTCGATCGCCGAGGTCGCGAAGGCGCTCAACGACACGCTCGAGACGAAGGACGTCTTCGGCATGATCCTGTCTTCGGTCCTCGAGCTCTCCGGAGGCCGCGAGGCGTCGATCATGCTCGTGGACGAAGATCGGACGACGCTGGAGGTCGTCTCCTATCAAGGGCCGCGTGAAGCCGATGTCCTGCGTCGCAAGGTGGCGATGGGGGAAGGCGTGGCCGGACGCGTCGCGCAGGAACGCCGGCCGATGCTCCTGCAGGCCGACGATCCACTCGTGCAACGCGCTTCGTCTGCGCCGGCCGGCGTCATCCGGTCGAGCATGTGCGTCCCCCTGACGCGGCGGGGTGAAGTCATCGGTGTCTTGAGCGTCAATGAAACGGGTGACGAGCGAACATTCACCGAGCACGATCTCTCGATCCTCGAGGTCTTCGCGGAACATGCGGCGATCGCGATCGGGAACGCATCCCAGTTCGAGCAAGAGCGCGAGCACGTCCAGCGGTTGGAAGAGCTCGACCGGTTGAAGAGTGACTTCATCGCGACGGTCTCGCACGAGCTGAAGACGCCGTTGACCGCGATCATCGGAGCGGCCAAGACCGTCACCCGCAGTGGGGAGATGGATCCAGATCAGCGCGCGATGTTCCTCGAGATGATCCAGCGCCAGGGCACAGGGCTGCTTCGACTGGTCGAGGACATCCTCACGACGGCTCGCATCGAATCGGGCGCGCGGGGCCGCAGGGAGCCCGTCGATCTCCGCGACGTAGCGGAGCTGGTCCTCGCCGACATGCGGCACACCCGTCACGGCCGCGACCGGACGATCACGTTCGAGACGCTGCCGGAGCGCCCGGAAGCGTGGGGAGATCTGACGGCGATCCAGCAGATCCTGTCGAACCTGCTCGAGAACGCGTGCAAGTACTCGCCGCCGGACACGCCGGTCTCGCTTCGGATCATCGAGTCCTCCGCGGGCACGACGATCGAGGTGGCGGATCGGGGCCGCGGGATCGCCGCCGAGGAGGTCGATTCGATCTTCGACCGTTTCAGGCAGGTCGATTCGTCGGCGACCCGCAACGTCGGCGGCTTCGGGCTCGGGCTCTACATCGTCAAGAGCCTCGTCGAGCAGCACCAAGGCACGATCGAGGTGGAAAGCGAGGCCGGTCGGGGCAGCCTTTTCCGCGTGCGGCTTCCGGCTCGCGCCGGTGACGCGGACGACCGCCTGAGCGCGCCCGTGTCGGTCGAGGAAGGGACCGGCGCGTGAGCGATCCGTTGCGTGTCCTGGTGGTCGACGACGACCCCGACATGTGCCGCCTGCTGGAGGTCAACCTGCAGCTCGAAGGCTTCGACGCGATCTCGGCTCTCGACGGGCGCGGCGCGCTGGAGCGGATCGAGGAGGACCGTCCCGACGTCGTGCTCCTCGACGTGATGATGCCGGTGTTGGACGGGTACGGCGTCTTGGCGGCGATGGCGGACGGCGGCCATCGTCCCCGGGTCATCCTCGTGACGGCGAAAGCATCGTCGGAGTCTCAGCTCCGCGGCTGGCAGCTCGGCTGCGACGACTACGTCGTGAAGCCGTTCGATCTGGACGACCTCTTCGGGCGACTCCGCGCGATCGCGGCGCGCTCGGACGAGGAGACGGCCGCCGTTCGCGTCGAGCGCATAGCGGCCCTGCAGGCAGCCGCGCGCGCCTAAGGGATAGGGTCGCCTCGTGCGCCCGTCCCGGAGAGGCCGATGAGCATCCATCGCGCGCGCGACGGAGCGGTCGAGATCATCACGCTTTCGCGGCCCGACGTGCTCAACGCCTTCGACGACGAGATGGGCGCCGCCCTGGTCGAGGCGGTGTCGGCGGCCGCCGAGACTCCGGAGGTGCGGTGCATCGTCATCACCGGCGCCGGACGCGCCTTCTCCTCCGGAGAGGACCTGGGGGCGCTGGCCTCGGGCTACCGCGCCGGCCGAGCTCCGGATCTCGGCGCGACGTTGAGGGATCGCTACAACCCGTTGATCCGCGCCGTTACGTCGGCGCCCAAGCCCGTGGTCGCGGCGGTCAACGGCGTCGCCGCCGGAGCCGGCGCGAGCCTCGCCCTGGCCTGCGACTTCCGCATCGCGAGCGACCGCGCCAAGCTCGTGCTGGCGTTCATCAAGGTCGGTCTCGTCCCTGACTCCGGTGCGATCTGGTTCCTCACGAAGATGGTCGGAGCCGCCCGGGCGTGGGAGCTCTGCGCGTCGGGCGATCCCCTCGACGCCGCCGCCGCGCACGACCTCGGCTTGTTCAATCGGGTCGTTCCCCCCGAAGCATTCGAGTCGGAGTGGAGGAGCTTCGCCGAGCGCCTGGCTGCCGGACCCACGCGCGCCTATGCGCTCACCAAGGAGCTCGCCCGTGCCGCGGCCGAGAGCCCGCTGGACGAGCAGCTCGAGCGGGAGGTCGACGCGCAGGCGGCCGCGGGCCGCACCGAGGACCACCTCGAAGGCGTGATGGCTTTCCTCGAGAAGCGAGCGCCGGGATTCCGCGGCGAGTAGGGCGTCTCCCGATCGGGGAAGAGGTGCGGGGATGAACCGATGAGCGACCGCGCGATCGTGACGATCTCGAACCGGCTCCCAGTGGCGAAGACCTCCTCCGGCTGGCGCGCCTCCGCCGGTGGACTCGTCACCGCGCTCAAGCCGGTGATGGAGTCACGGCCGGGGGCGTGGGTGGGGTGGGACGGCGGCGCGGAAGACGTTCCCGCCAAGGTCCCCGATCTGTCCGTGCGGTTGCGGCCCGTCTCGCTGAGCCGCGCTGAGGTGAACGCGTTCTACCACGGCTTCTCCAATCGCTCGATCTGGCCGCTGTTCCACGATCTCGTCCAGCCCGCCACCTTCGATCGAGCGTGGTGGGAGAACTACCGGGTCGTCAACGAGAGGTTCGCGGGGGAGACGGCACGGCTGCGTTTGCGCGGCGCGCCGGACGCTCTGTTGTGGGTTCAGGACTATCACCTGATGCTCCTCCCGCAGATGCTGCGTCGCCGCCGCCCCGATGCACCGATCGCTTTCTTCCTGCACATACCGTGGCCGGCGCCGGAGCTGTTCTCGCGGCTCCCGTGGCGCGAGGAGATCCTGCGCGGACTGCTGGGCGCGGACGTCGTCTCCTTCCACACAGATCGCTACCGCAAGAACTTCGTCAGGACGTGCGGCCGCCTGCTCGACTGCGAGGTGAGCGGCCGGACCATCACCATGGACGGCCATACCGTCAGCACGAGCGCGTGCCCGATCTCGATCGACGCGAAGGCGTTCGAGAGACTGGCCACCAGCGACGAGGTCGAGAACGAGCTCGCGCGGCTCCGGAAGCAGTTCAGCGGCCGCCGCGTCCTCGCGGGCGTCGACCGTCTCGACTACACCAAGGGAATCCTCGAGCGTCTCGAAGCGCTCGAGCAGTTGCTCGAGCGCCGTCCGGATCTGCGGACGAAGCTGACCTTCGTCCAGATAGCCGTCCCCAGTCGCGGCGCGGTGCGCGAGTACCGCGAGCTGAGGACCCAGATCGAGCAGGTCATCGGCCGCATCAACGGCCGCTTCACCGAGCCCGGGCACGACGTGCCGGTCTATTACCTGCACCGCGGGGTCCCGCTCCCGCGGTTGATCGCCTACTACCGTCTCGCCGACGTCTTCCTCGTCACGCCCCTCAAGGATGGCCTCAACCTCGTGAGCAAGGAATACGTCGTGTCGCAGGCGGCGGGCGGAGACGCAGGCGCGCTCGTTCTCAGCGAGTTCACCGGCGCCGCGCTCGAGCTGGAGAGGGCGATCTTGTGCAACCCGTTCGACATCGACGGCGTCTCGAACGCGATCGAACGGGCGCTCGAGATGAGCGCGGACGAGCGGCGGGAGCGTCTGGCGGACATGGCGAAGCGGGTGCGGCGCAACGACGTCTTCCGCTGGCTCGACCGGCAGCTGCGCGAGGTCGACCGCGTGCTCGGCTGATGGAGCGCCTCAAGACCGACGTCCTCGTCATCGGGGCGGGGGCGGCCGGGCTCTTCACCACATTGCACCTCCCCGAAAGCGCCGACGTCGTCGTCGTCGAGAAGGGACATGCGGGCGTCGGGTCGTCGCCGTGGGCGCAGGGTGGTGTCGCAGCGGCGCTCGGCGAGGACGACTCACCCGAGCTTCACGCGCAGGACACGATCAGGGTGGCGGCGGGCCACGCGGATCCCGGCTCGGTCGCGGTGCTGTGCGGGGAGGCACCGGAATGCGTGCTCGAGCTCGCGGAGCTCGGCTGCGCGTTCGATCGGGCGGACGACGGATCGCTCCACCTCGCACGCGAAGGCGGCCAGTCGGTGGCGCGATCCGCGCACGCGGGCGATGCCACGGGGGCGGCCATCATGAGGACGCTGCGCGACCGGGTTCGGGACAGGGTGCGCCGGCTCGAAGGAGCCTGTCTCAAGCTCGCGGTCGCCGACGGGCGCTGCGTCGGAGCGTGGGTCCTCACCGACGCCGGGATCGTGGAGATCGGCGCGACCTCGACGGTCCTCGCGACCGGCGGCATCGGCGCGCTCTTCGAGTCCACGACGAATCCTCCGGGCGCCACCGGCGAAGGCGTAGCGCTCGCGTGGGAAGCGGGCGCCGGACTGGTCGACCTCGAGTTCGTCCAGTTCCACCCCACCGCGCTCGCGGCCGGCGACGGAGTGCAGAGGCCGCTCCTCACGGAGGCGCTGCGTGGGGCGGGGGCCCACGTGGTCGATGCGGACGGGAGGCGGTTCCTCTTCGAGCATCACAGCGACGGAGAGATGGCACCGCGCGACATCGTCGCCCGGGCGGTCTCGGCGCGCCGTGCGTGGCTCGACTGCCGCCACTTCGCTTCGAAGGATCTCGAGGAGTTCCCCACCGTGCTCGAAGCCTGCCGCGCCCACGGGCTCGACCCCGCGACCGACCTGCTCCCCATCGCCCCGGCGGCCCACTACTTCATCGGCGGCGTCCAGACCGACCTCGACGGCCGCTCTTCGATCCCGCGCCTCTACGCGGTCGGCGAGTGCGCCAGCACGGGCGTCCACGGGGCGAACCGGCTGGCCGGCAACTCGCTGGCGGAGGCGCTCGTGTTCGGGCGCCGCGCCGCGCGCGCCATCGCCGGTCAGCGCGCCGGCCGCATCAAGACGATGCCGGACCCCCCTTCGCTCGCCGGCGCAGACGTTCCGCTTCCCTGGGGGGAGCTGCGGCGATCCGTGTCGCGCGCGCTCGGCATCGAGCGGGACGGTGCCGCCCTCGCGTCCCTCCCGGAGAAGCTCGAGGAGGCGGCGCTCCTGCCCCTCGCAGCCGACGTCCGCCTCCTCGAACTGCGCGGTGCGGCCATCCTGGCGCGGCTCATGGCGCGCGCTGCGTCGCTCCGGAGCGAGAGCCGCGGCGGTCATCACCGCGTCGATCATCCCGATCCCGACCCCGCGTGGGCCGGCGTGCGCCTGCGGCTGGCGCGAAGCTGACGACATAGACTCGCGTCTCCGACAACACAAGGAGGTGGGGTTGGTGACGAATCGAGAGGACTCGTTCCCGATCCTCGCGATCGATTACGTCCAGTTCTTCGTGGGCAACGCCAAGCAGGCCGCTCATTACTACCGGTCGCTCGGCTTCACCCCCATCGCATTCATGGGGCTCGAGACGGGGAGCCGCGACCGCGTGTCGCACGTCGTGCGGCAGGGGGACGTCACGTTCGTCTTCACCGGCGCGCTGGGGTCGGACGGACCCATCGCCGACCACGTGAAGCTCCACGGTGACGGCGTTCACGATGTCGCGCTGCGCGTTCCTGACGCGGAGGAGGCGTATCGCGTGGCCGTAGAGCGCGGCGCGAAAGGCATCGCCGAGCCTCAGGTGTTCGAGGACGAGCACGGCAAGGTGGTGAAGGCGGCGATCGCGACCTACGGGGAGACGATCCACTCGCTCATCTCCCGCCGCGACTACTCGGGCTCGTTCTTCCCCGGCTTCCAACCGGTGGATCACGACTCCACCGAGGGATTCGGCATCACGTCGATCGATCACGTCGTGGGCAACGTGGAGCTCGGCAAGATGCAGGAGTGGGTCGGCTTCTACGAGCGGATCATGGGGTTCACGGAGCTGCGTCACTTCTCCGACGAGGAGATCTCGACCGAGTATTCCGCGCTGATGTCGAAGGTCGTGTGGGACGGGGAGGGCAAGATCAAGCTCCCGATCAACGAGCCGGCCGAGGGTAAGCGCAAGAGCCAGATCGAGGAGTACCTCGAGTACTACCGCACCCCCGGCGTCCAGCACATCGCGATGGCCACGACCGACATCGTCCGAAGCGTGGAGGCGATGCGCGAGCAGGGGATCCAGTTCCTGCGTGTGCCCGGTGTCTACTACGACGAGGCGAAGGAGCGCGTTCCGGAGATAGCCGAGCAGATCGACGCGCTCTCCCGCAACGGCATCCTGGTCGACCGCGACGAGGACGGTTACCTGCTCCAGATCTTCACCAAGCCGGTCCAAGACCGGCCGACGGTCTTCTTCGAGCTGATCGAGCGGCACGGCGCACGCGGTTTCGGCGCCGGGAACTTCAAGGCCTTGTTCGAGGCGATCGAGCGCGAGCAAGCGGCGCGCGGGAACCTGTAGGAGGAGGCATGGACTTCGTCTTCAGCAAGGGCAAGGTCGCCAAGCAGGCACACGTCGCGATCCCCGAGGGGACGTACGAGGAAGAGCACGGCCGCGAGACGTTCTTCGGGCGCGCGAGCCATCTCTACCGGGCACATCCGCCGACCGCGTGGGTCAAGGTCGACGGTCCGCTGCAGCCGCGGGCCCTAGATCTGAACGGGCTGAAGCCCGACGACATGCGAGACGAAGACGGCTCCTGGGCGCTGGTGGCCGGCAACGAGGATGTGCGCCTCTACGTGAGCCGGAGAGCGCGGCCGATGCCCTACTTCCTCCGCGACGCGGACGGGGACGTCTGCTACTTCGTCCACCGAGGTGAGGGCACGATCGAGACGGACTACGGTCCCCTCGACTACCGCGTCGGCGACTACGTCATCATCCCGAAGGGCACGACTCACCGCGTCGTCCCGCGCGGCGACGAGAACTTCTTCTTCGTCATCGAAGGTGCGGGCGAGTTCGGGATCCCCGACCGTGGCTTGATGGGCCGCCACGCGATGTTCGACCCCGGCGTTCTGCGCGTCCCCGAGCCCGACCCACACGACGAAGAGGGCGAGTTCGAGGTACGCGTGAAGCGAGACGGCGAGTTCACCAGTCTCTGGTTCAAGTGGCACCCGCTCGACGTCGTCGGGTGGCAGGGAGACCTATGTCCGGTGGCTCTCAACATCCTCGACCACCGGCCGGTCTACTCGCCCAGCTATCACATGCCGCCGAGCGCGCACTGCACCTTCAAGAACGAGGGATTCGTGATCTGTAGCTTCGTGCCGCGTCCCCTCGAGGAGGACCCCGAGGTGCTGAAGGTGCCCTTCTATCACGCCAACATCGACGCGGACGAGGTGCTCTTCTATCACTCGGGCAACTACTTCTCGCGCGCCGGGATCGACGTCGGATTCATGACCTTGCACCCGCAGGGAGTGCATCACGGCCCGCAGCCGGCGGCGATCGAGAAGTCGAAGTCGCTGCAGCGGACCGAGGAGGTCGCCGTCATGGTCGAGACGGAGAGGCCGCTCGAGCTCAGCGGCGACGCGCTCGGCGTGGTCGTGCCGGAATACACCACCTCGTGGGCCCAGGGCATGGGCCTCCTCGACGAGTAGCGACCTTGCGGATATGGCGCTACCGCCCGGTCGAGGCGGACGGACCGGCGCGTGTGGCGGTCCAGGCCGCGGCCGGCGCGCCCCTGGTCGATCTCGCCTCCGCGTGGGACGGCGCCGCTCCCGACGGGACGCTCGCCCTGATAGAGGCGGGGCCGGAGGCGTGGGAGCGTGCCCGGCGGATCGCGGAAGAAGCTCCCGGCGCCGCCCTCGTCGACGACGTCGTCCGTTGGCTGTGCCCCTTCGACCGCCTGGCCTCGCTGCGCGACTTCCTCGCCTTCGAGTCGCACGTCCTGCTCGGCGCGCGGCGCCGCGGCGGTGATGTGCCTTCGTATTGGTACGAGGCGCCCGTCTACTACAAGGGCAACCACCGCGAGCTCCTCGGGCCGGACGACGAGATCCCATGGCCCGAATACACCGAGCACCTCGACTTCGAGCTCGAGCTCGCGATGATCGTGGGGAGCAAGGGTTCGGACATCGATCCCGCGGATGCCGCCGATCACATCTTCGGCTTCACGCTCTTCAACGATCTCTCGGCGCGCGATGTCCAGATGAGGGAGGTCTCCGCCTGGCTCGGGCCCGCCAAAGGCAAGGATTTCGGGAACGTGTTCGGCCCTTGCATCGTCACCGCCGACGAGGTCGGCGCGTCTCCCGACCTGGAGATGCGCTGCTTCGTCAACGGCGAGGAGTGGGGGCGCGGGCGATCGGGCGATCTACATTGGTCGTGGGGTGACATGCTCGCGCACGTGTCGCGCGGCGAGACGGTCTATCCGGGCGACGTCTACGGATCGGGGACGCCGGGAGGTTGCTGCGGCTTGGACCTCGGGCGCCGCCTGTCGCCCGGCGACGAGGTGCGCCTCGAGCTGGGCTTGCCGGCGGACCTCGTGCTGGAGAACAAAGTGCGGTCGCGCCGCTGAGGTGCATGGTGTCGACCCTTCCTCCGAATGAGTGGTCGCGTATGCTCCGGCACGTGGACGAAGGGGTGCAGATGGGACGCGGTGCGCTGTGGCCGCTCCGCGGAGAACCGCCAAAGGGGTAGCCAGGTGAAGAAGAGGATGGTCGTGCTGGTCCTATCGCTCGCGACGAGCTCGTTCGGCCTCGTCGGTTTCGCAGCGCCCGCGGCACACGCGTGTGCAGAGATCGACCCGGCGATCGGATGCATCGGCCCGTGCGCGCGCCCGCTGCAGGGGAGTCCTACCTGCCCGACGGAGGACGACGGGAAAGGGCGTCGTCCATAGGAGCTGAAGGGGGAACGACGTGAAGGTGAAGACCCTGATCGCGGCGGCTGCAGTGGCTGTCGCCATCGTTCTGCCGTCGACGCCGGCGCGAGCCGCGGACTGCACCGAGGATCTCGGGATGTGCGTGCGGAAAGCGTCATGTTCGGTCGCCGGTGCCGTCAACAAGCTTGGGAACAAGGTCGGAACCGGCGACCTCGTCTACTGCCTTTACTGATCTGGCCGCACCGCGCGTCCTTCTGGATCGCCGCGTCGCGGCCTCAGGAGGCGCCGCGGATCGGGATCGGATGGGCGCGCACGTTGTGCAGGTCGAGCTCGCCTCCGCAGTGCTCGCAGCAGACCACCGGCGTCGTCTCGCGGCCGCAGGTCGTGTGGGTGAGGGTCACCGACGGCTCGTCGGCGGCCCAGCGGTCTCCCCAGCGCATCAGCGACAGCAGCACGGGGAGCAGGTCGCGGCCCTTCTCGGTCAAGACGTACTCGTAGCGCGGTGGGCGCTCTTGATAGCGGCGGCGCTCGAGGAGGCCGTCGCCGACCAGCCGGCTGAGCCGATCGGCCAGGACGTTGCGGGCCACGCCCAGATCGCGCTGGAAGTCGTCGAAGCGCCGCACGCCGTAGAAAGCGTCGCGTAGCACCAGCACGGTCCACCCGTCGCCGACGTGCGCCAGCGTGCGAGCGACCGAGCACTCCATCTCCGCCAGTCTCTCGCGCTTCATCGGTCTATCTTACCGCTTAGTTGCAAGATGCAACGGACCTGTCTATAGTCCGTTGCGTTCAGCAACTCACCCTTGAAGGAGGAGCCATGGGGACGAGCCGAGCGGCGATGTGGACGACCTGGGCGGCTACCCAGGTGACCGGGAGGATCGCGCCCCGCCTGGCGGGAGGCCCGGTCGAGCGGCTCTGGTTCACGCCCTGGCCGGTTCCGGTCACGGGACGGGAGCGGGAGCGGCGGAAGGCGTGGCTCGCAGGCACCGATCCCCTCGACCTCCGCCTCGACGGGGTGCGCGTCGCGGGCTTCACCGCCGGCGCCGGACCCTCCGTCCTGCTCGTGCACGGTTGGGGGGAGGAAGGGGCGTCGCTTGGCGCCGCGATCGCCCCGCTGACGGCGGCGGGATTCAGGGTCGTCGGCTTCGACTTCCCGAGTCACGGCGCGTCGGGCCCGGGCGAGACGAACCTCTACTCCTTCGCCCAGGTGGTTCGGGAGATCGCCGCGCGGGTCGAGGCTCGCGCCATCGTGGCTCATTCGATGGGAGCGGCGACGACGATCCTCGCTCTGACCGACGGGCTCAAGCCCGAGGCCGTCGCTCTCCTGGCTCCGGCCGTTCGCGTCGAGAACGCGCTGGACCCCTTCGCGCGGCTGTTGCGGATCCCGCCGGGCGCGATGAAGGCGCTGCGGGACCGGATCGAGCGGCGCTTCGGCAGCGACGTCTGGCACCGCACGCGAGGCGACGTCCAGGCGACTTCGTTCGACATCCCGGCGCTCATCGTTCACGACCGCGACGACCCGCAGATCCAGGTCGCGGACGCGGAGCTCCTCGCGGGGGGGTGGCGCGGCGCGGAGCTATTCGTGACTGAGGGTCTCGGCCACATGAAGATCGCGCGCGAGCCGGAGGTGCTCGATCGGGTGACGGGGTTCCTCGCCTCCCGCTTGGCGCTCGCGGACCGCCCCGCTTAGTCGTCCGCGTCGCGCCGCTCGAGCGGACGCGTTGCGGGGCCGTGAAGGACGTCGCCGGTGGTGTCGAAGCGGGATCCGTGGCACGGGCAGTCCCACGTGCGCTCGGCCGAGTTCCATCTGACGAGGCAGCCCATGTGCGTGCAGGTCGCCGACACCCGGTGGAGCGCACCCGCGTCGTCGCGGTAGGCGGCGGTGGGCGACAGAGGGTTCCCGCCGACGGCGGCCTCACCCGGCGCCAGGTCGTCGAAGTCTCCGCCCTGCGGATGACGCAGCCGGTCGAGGAAGAAGCGCGACGCCACGCGCACGTTCTCAGAGACGAACTTCTTCCCGGCCGCCTTGAGGTTCCCGCGGTAGGGGTCGTAGAGCGACGCGAAGCGCGAGGTGCGGCCGGTGATCGCATCGGCGATGACGCCCGCGGCCGCGGTGCCGTTGGTAAGGCCCCACTTCTTGAACCCGGTTGCGACGAAGATGCGCCCGCTTCCCGGCCGGATCGCTCCGGCGTACGGGATGCCGTCCACCGGTACGCCGTCGTGCGTGCTCCACATGTGGGTGATCTCGTTCGTCCCGAAGTGACGCGCCGTCCACTCGCGCAGGCTCTCGTACGGCTCCTCGGTCGCGGGCTTCTCGCCGACGTGGTGTCCCTCGC
>DATLFS010000037.1:0-9088 GCA_035540935.1 Actinomycetota bacterium | reverse complement strand
GCAAGAGGCCGGGGATGTAGCCGTAGACCTCGTCGGTGACGATCATGTAGTCACGACCCGGCACCTTCGCCGCGCTGTGCGCGCCCGGATCCCCCCAGTGGACCCGCTTGTTCATCGGCGTCACGAGCCGCGCTTCGGGCTCCTTCGCGCCCCGCGTGAACTGCGAGACGTCGATGACGAACGACCCTCCGCCCAGGTAGGCGAGGTAAGCGAGACGCCCATCGTTCGAGACGGTCAGCGAATGCAGGCGGTTGTCGGTTCCGGCGCTCGGGATCAGGGTCGTCCACGTTCC
This sequence comes from Actinomycetota bacterium, assembly GCA_035540935.1. Classification (GTDB taxonomy): domain Bacteria; phylum Actinomycetota; class CADDZG01; order CADDZG01; family WHSQ01; genus DATLFS01. Next base: position 8,796 of record DATLFS010000037.1, on the reverse strand, counting down.
TAGCTCTTTGAACTCACCCTTGCGCCAACCGGAGATGTCCGTCACCACCAGCTGCGCGTTCTGTCCGGAAGGAGACGACTGGAACAGCAGCGCGCGACCCTTCTTCTTCGGGTCGACCCACAGATAGAACTCGTGCGGGTCGTGGGTGGGGACATACTCGGAGACGAGTTCCGGAGCGGCGGCTTTGTCCTTCGAGACGTCGTAGAAACGGTAGTTGTCCTCCATCACTGCCTGCGTCGGCGAGCACGCGTGGATGATCGGGCTGCAGTTGCTGGCGAGATTGAGGATGATCAGCGCGTTCTCATCACGCCAAACGCGCATCTCCCGCGAGGTCTCACCGGGATTACCCTCGTTCGGAGGACCGATCTGCCCGACGACCTCGGGCGAGGACGGATCGCTCACATCCACGACCATCACGCCCGCATTGGGGTGCGTCCCGTCGGTCCGGCTTCCGACGTACGCATGCCCGTTGTGGACCGCGAGCGCGGCGTTCATGCCGCGGTTCAGCAGCGGGTTGTGGCCGACGAGCTCGACGGAGCCGACGGGTGCCCGGTCCGCGGACCGATCGCCGTCGTCGCTCCGGGCGGTGGCCGGCAGCGCGAGGACCATCAGGCTGAGGACTGAGGCAATCGACCTTTTCACGGGATCCCCCTCCATAAGCAGTCGTCAGAGGTGACTTCGCCGCGCCGCACCTCGCTCCTTGTGACGGGTGACGACCAGAACCTCGGTGGGTAAGGGGAGCAGCATGGCAAGCCCGGGCACCAGGGTCATCGCGGACCGGTACGTGCTCCGCGACCGCCTGGGCAAGGGCGGCATGGGGACCGTGTGGCGAGCCGACGACGAGGTCCTTCGGCGCGCCGTTGCCGTGAAGGAGATCGGCTTCCCCAACTCGCTCGATCCCGCCGAGCGCGATGCCCTCCGGCACCGAGCGCTGCGCGAAGCTCGTGCTGCCGCGGGCCTCTCGCATCCGAGCGTCGTGACCGTCTTCGACGCGATCGAGCACGACGACCACATCTACATCGTCATGGAACTCGTCGAGGCCGCGACCCTCGAAGACCTGGTGGTGCGGGAGGGGCCGCTCGAACCGTCCCGGGCGGCGACGATAGGTCTCGAGCTGCTCGACGTCCTCGAGGTCGCTCACCGCGCGGGTATCGTCCACCGGGACGTGAAGCCGGGGAACGTGATGGTCCCCGCCGCGGGTCGCGTCAAGCTCGCCGACTTCGGGATCGCCGTCGTGAAGGACGACCCGAAGCTCACCCAGACCGGGCTCGTACTCGGCTCGCCGAAGTTCATGGCGCCCGAGCAAGGGATCGGGCGGAAGGCCGTTCCCGCCACCGACCTGTGGGGCCTCGGCGCCACCCTCTACTTCATGGTGGAGGGGAGCGGGCCGTTCGATCGGGACACCGCCCTGGCGACGGTCACGGCCATCGTCAACGAACCGCCGCCGGCGCCCGAGCGCGCCGGACCGCTGGCGCCGGTCCTCGACGCCCTGCTCGACAAGGACCCCGACGCCCGGCCCGACACGGCGCGCCTCCGCTCGCTCCTGGAGGAGGTGAGGGGAGGCTCCGCCGCCCCTACCGCCGTCACGACCGAGGAGGTCGAGGAGACCGAGCCCGCTCCGCCCGCCCGGCCCGTTCCGGCGCCACCCCGCCGGGAGCGGCACGGAACCGCGCTGTGGGGCCTCGCCGCTCTCCTGCTGGCCGCGCTGATCGGCGCCGCCCTGCTGCTGGGGCGCGACGATCCCGAGCCCGAGCCGCGTCCTGAGCCGCGCGCCGAGGCGCCGGAGGACGAAGAGGAGCCCGCCGAGAACGAGGAGCCGGCGCCGCCGGAGGACGAAGTACCGGAAGGCTGGACCGAATATCCGGTCGCCGACACCGGGGCCGCCATCTCCTATCCCGAGGGATGGGAGGTGATGGAAGCATCGTGCGACTCCGAATGCGTCGACTTCCGCGACCCGGAGAGCGGGAGCTACCTGAGGCTCGACTGGCAGAGCCCGCCGTCGGGCGACGCGGTCGAGGCGTGGGAAGGCCTCTCGGAGAGCTTCGGCAGTGGCCGGTCGAACTACGAGGAGATCGCGATCGAGCCGGTCTCCTTCAAGGGCAGCGAGAACGCCGCGCTATGGGAGTACACCTACTCGGAGGGAGGCGCCGACCTCCACGCCTACAACCTGGGGGTGGCGTTCGAGGACTACGGCTTCGCGCTCAACTTCCAGACACACGAGGAGAACTGGGAGGCGCACCAAGAGTTCTGGGAGGGCTTCCAGACCACCTTCCAACCCCCCTCCTGAGGATCAGGAGGCGAGACTCGGTTCGCCTTCTTCGATGAGCGAGCGACGCGACAGGTTCAGAGCCAGACCGCTATGCCACCCCAGGAGCAGCACCAGCGCCACCCAGCGGTAGTCGCTCCAGTCTCCCCTCGATATGAGCAAGAAAAGAGGAAGAACCGAGAGGGAGACCCAGAGTGCTGAACCGCGTAAGTGATGGGCCACGCGGTCCGCGAACACCCTTCCAGCGCCCCCGCACAGGATCACTACAAGTAGCTCGATCACTCCGATGCGATCCAGATCCGCGTCCATCCGACCTCCCCGTCAGTCGACTCTGACGATCGTCGCACCTTTTCGATCCGGATGCCCGTCCCGCTCCAAAGCGAAGCCCAGTTGCCGTACCGCCACCGAATGGTCCGGTGTCAGTGGTGCGTAGCCCGGCACCTGCTCGTGCGGCGTATCGAGGTAGACCTTCGCCTCCGGATGGCCGCCGAAGCGGCCGTGGCTCCAGCGGATCTCCACGTGGCCGTCGACCGCCACCTCGTCTCCGTGCTGCCGCCGCGCCACGAGGGCGCGCCAGCGCACGACGGGCTGCCCCGCGCCGGCGTCGGGCCACACCTCGAACCCTGCAAGCGAGAACTCCTGGCGCCAATCCCACGGAGTCAGGATGCGAAGGCGGAGCGAACCCGCGGGCGACGCTCCCAGAACGAAGTAGGGCGCGGGCGCCAGCCGAAGGAGGCGCCACAGCATCTCCTCGCGGCGCGCCGTCTCCTTCAGGCGCTCGCTCCAGCGGCGCGCCGACTCGTACGCCACCTCTCGGCACATCTGGAGGTAGAGATCGCTCGCGGCCTCCGGCCATCCCTCCTGCAGAAGCCGGCGGATCGCGGCGCGTTCGGCGGTATCCAGGTCCTCGACGTGCGGCGGGAGCCCCGGCATCATCCGGCGAAGCGACGCGTAGAGCGCCTGATACTCCTTCGGCGCGACCTCGAGATACCAATCGCCACCGGCGCCTTTGCGGTCGGCCAGCAACCTGACGAACAGGAACCAGGGCGAGGCATTGAAGAGGATCTTCGACAGGTACTTGCACGAGACCAGGTAGACGTGATCGATGCGGAGGTCCGCCGGCACCAGGTCGTACCCGGGTTGGCGGTGCGGGCCCTTCCACTCGACGGTCAGCGGGACCCTGCCGCGCAGGCCGTCCGCGGCCGCAAGGAAAGCTCGGCCGTTGAGCCACGCACGGCTGAACTCCGTCATGTGCATGCCGGAGTCGAAGGCGTCGAGCAGGCTCATCCATGTGGCGTCGTCCACGTTCCTCACGGCCGGAGGGGGGTCGAGGAGACAGCCACGGAGATCGCCGAACCCGAGGGTCGCCAGGCCGGTGACGATCTCGGTGATCTCGGTCTTAGCGTGCGGCATCGCGGCGCGACCTCCGGACGACGGCCCCCGGCCGGAGTAGATGCCTGCAGCTCCGCACGAGGACACGCCTCCGGCAGACGGCGTCGTAGCGATGGAACCAGGGGTCGCCACGCGTGCCGGCCGTCTCCCAGGTCGCCCCCCGCATCGCTCTGCGCATCTGCGCATCAGACTGCCGGTATCCACCGCCCGGGTGGTGGATTTCAGCGTTGCCGTCTCGCAACCCCGGATATGTCGCAGCGGTCGCGTAGGGTGAGGGCATGTCAGCACGACCCGGCGATGCGGCCGACCGGAAGAGGCGCGCCACTCACACGTCTGCCTTCGGCACCACGAAGCGCGAGAGCCACGACGCTTCCGGCTTCTACACGCGTTTCACCCCGCCGCTCGTGTCCGAGGACGAAGAGGTGGAGCGCACGGCGGTCGACCGCATCCACCACGGCGACGCCCGCGACATGACCGAGGTGGCGACGAACTCTGTGGCGCTCGTTGTTACCTCACCGCCGTACTTCGTCGGCAAGGAGTACGAGCAGGCATTGGGGACGGGCGACGTGCCGGGTTCCTACCTCGACTACCTCCAGCTCCTGCGCGACGTCTTCGCGGAGTGCCGCCGGGTCCTCGAGCCCGGCGGGAGGATCTGCGTCAACGTCGCCAACCTCGGGCGCAAGCCCTACCGCAGCCTGTCGGCCGACGTGATCCGCATCCTGCAGGACGACCTGGGTCTCCTCATGCGCGGTGAGGTCATCTGGCTGAAAGCCGAAGGGGCCTCCGGGTCGTGCGCGTGGGGGTCGTATCGCAGCGCCTCGAACCCCGTGTTGCGCGACGTGACCGAACGGATCCTGATCGCCAGTAAAGGGCGCTTCGACCGCGCTCTGTCCGAGCGCGGTAAACAGCGCCGGAAGGCCGAGGGTCTTCCGTGGGAGGACGACATCGACGCCGAGGAGTTCGCGGCCGCCACGCTCGACGTCTGGAAGATCCGTCCCGAGAGCGCGCGCCGGGTGGGTCACCCCGCTCCGTTCCCCGTCGAGCTGCCGGAGCGTTGCATCCGCCTCTACACCTACCGGGGGGACGTGGTGCTCGATCCCTTCATCGGATCCGGCACGACCGCGGTCGCCGCGCTGAGAACCGGGCGCCACTACCTCGGCTACGACACCGACCCCGAGTACGTCGCTCTCGCCGAGAAGCGCATAGCCGGCGAGAGGCATTCCGTCTGATGCGGGTATCGATCGCCGTCTGCCGAAGCGACCCGCCCGAGGTGTGGGTCGCGCGTGAAGGCGCAACGCTCGCACGCGTCCTCGCCGTCTCTCTCGTAGCCAACACACGGCCGGAGCAGATCGGTGATCCGCACGCGGTCGAAACGCTGCGACGGGCTCTTCTCGACGAACGCTGGGACGACGCGGTTCGCGCCTGGATAGAGCACACCGGCATCCCGGTCGACGTCTACGACGACGTCGACATCGTCGACGAACACGCTCTCGACGAAGACCACACGGCGTTCGAGATCAGGATGGCGCCGCTGTTCGGCGATCCCGAGCGTGAAGCGCCGCCGCTGCGGCCCGTGGATGCGGGGGACAGGCGCGCCGGCTAGGGCTTACGCTGAGATCCGGATGCGAGACTCCTCCGGGCTGATCGAAACGATCCGTTCCTCGGTCATAGGGGACGACGAGGCGCTCCCTACGCCGTTCGGACGCCGACGGATCACCTATGCCGACTACACCGCCTCCGGCCGCGCTCTGGCCTTCATCGAGGACTACATCCGGGAGGTCGTGCTCCCGCTCTACGCGAACACGCATACGGAGTCGTCCGGAACCGGATTGCAGACGACCCACTTCCGGGAAGAGGCGCGCGACATCATCCGACGCTGCGTGGGCGCCGGTCCCGAACACGCCGTCGTGTTCTGCGGCTCCGGGTCGACCGGCGCGATCGACAAGCTGATCCGAGTCCTTGGCCTGGCGCTTCCGCATGAGCTGGACGACCGTTACCGATTGTCGGAGTGCATCCCGGAAGAAGAAAGACCGATCGTCTTCATAGGGCCGTTCGAGCATCACTCCAACGAGCTTCCGTGGCGCGAGTCGATCGCCGACGTCGTCACAATCCGCGAGGACGCGGACGGCCACGTCGACCTCGAGCACCTCGAGGCGGAACTCCGACGGTATGCGGACCGGCCGCTCAAGATCGGATCGTTCTCCGCGGCATCGAATGTGACCGGCATCGTCACCGACACCCGGGCCGTCGCGCGGCTACTGCACCGCTACGGCGCGTTCTCTTTCTGGGACTTCGCCGCAGCTGCGCCCTACGTCGACATCAAGATGACGTTCGACGACGATCCCGAGGCGGCCAAAGACGCGATCTTCATCTCGCCGCACAAGCTGATCGGCGGCCCCGGCACTCCGGGCGTGCTGGTGGCGCGGCGGGACCTCTTCACCAACCGGGTCCCCACCGTTCCCGGCGGAGGCACGGTCTGGTACGTCAACCCCCTCGAACACCGATACCTCGACGACCCAGAGCATCGCGAGGAGGGAGGCACGCCGGCGATCGTCGAATCGATCCGGGCGGGCCTCGTCTTCCGCCTCAAAGAGGCGGTCGGAACCGAGCGGATCCGCGCCCTCGAGGAGGACTTCATACGGCGCGCCGTGGAGCGGTGGAGTGAGCATCCGAACATCGAGATCCTAGGGAACCTCGAGGCCGATCGGCTCTCCATCGTGTCGTTCGTGGTTCGTCATGACGGCCGCTACCTGCACCACAACTTCGTGGTCGCGCTCCTCAATGACCTCTTCGGCATCCAGTCGCGCGGTGGATGCTCGTGCGCGGGTCCTTACGGACACCGGCTCTTGGGGATCGACCTCGACCGGTCGCTCGAGTTCCAGCGAGAGATCGGTCGTGGGTGCGAGGGCATCAAGCCCGGCTGGGTGAGGGTCAACTTCAACTACTTCATCTCGGAACGGGTCTTCCGGTTCATCCTCGACGCCGTTGAGTTCGTTGCCACATACGGCGCCGCGCTCCTGCCCCAGTATCACTTCGAGCCGGCGACCGGCCTCTGGCGTCACCAAGGCGGCGTCTCGCACCCGCCGCACAGCCTTGCCGAGATCACGTTCGACGGCGAGGTCTCGTTCCCCACCGAACGGCACACGGAGCCGGAGGAGCGACTCGCCGGCTATCTCGACGAAGCGGCTCGTATCGTCGAGAAGGCGAAGGACGAGGCGGCTGCGGGCGAGCCTCCGATCCATGTCTCGGAGGATTTCGAGCACCTGCGTTGGTTCCTCCTTCCCCACGAAGCCGCCGCGCTCCGCTGACCATGCAGAGCCTTCGCGGCCGCGTCCTCATATCGAACGGCAGCCTCTTCGACCCGAACTTCCGCCACACAGTGGTGCTCGTCTGCGAGCACTCGCCGGACGGCGCACTCGGGCTCGTCCTGAACCGTCCCTCGGGTGTGACGGTGGGGGAGGCGGTCCCGCCGCTCAGCGGTGCCGTCGACGCCGAGGCGGAGGTGTTCGTCGGCGGGCCGGTGCAGCCGAACGGAGTGGTGCTGCTGGCGGAGCTCGACGACACCGAAGGCGCTGACGTCGTCGTGCGGGAGCGTCTCGGGCTTCTGTCTGGTGAGGTGGACGAGGGCACGATCGCTCAGATCCGGCGCGCCCGCGTCTTCGCCGGCTACTCCGGCTGGGGTGCCGCGCAGCTCGACACGGAGCTGGCGAACGACGATTGGATCGTCACGGACGCCACGCTGGACGACGTCTTCAGCGACGAAGCCGAAGGCCTCTGGGCGCGGTTGCTCGAGCGCAAGGGTGGCGAGTTCAAGCTGCTCGCGCGCATGCCGTTCGACCCCTCGGCGAACTAGCCGCTAGCGGCGCGCCGCCCACTCCCGTCCCGCCGCTCTCACGGCACGTGCGTGCCGCTTCGCGGACCTCTCCGACATCGAGCCGGCGGGCAACTCAACGACGAAGCTCGTGTGTCCCGGGTAATTGCGGTTCTGCCAGCGCGTCGCGGTCCCCGGGAGGGGATCGAGGCGCACCCACGGAAGCCCCACCCGCGCTGCGTACCGCCGCTGCACCCACCGGTGATGCTTGTGCTTAGTCACCAGCTCCATCGCCTGGTGGTACCAGATGGTGATGTCCGGCCGATGCTCCTCGACGAACCGCATCGCGGCGCGTGTCTCGGGCTCCGAGGCCGCCCGCGATCCCGAGTGATAGGTGTCCCACGGCTCGCCGATCGACCGCCACCCCGCGGGAAAGTTGCGGTTGAGATCGACGCCGCGAGCGTTCTGACGCGTCCCGGACGCCTGCCCGTCCGGGTTGAGTGACCAGATCAGCCACAGTTCGAAGCCGCCCGGAGCGCTCATCTGCCGCAGTTCGCGAAGGATCGCCTTCCCGGCGCACTCGTTCCCGTGGATGCAACCGACGACCAGGACCTTCGTCGGTTTCGATCGCGCTCCGATGTTGACCGCCCGGAGGCGAACGTCGTTCACCGACCGTCCTATCCGCTGCCGCTCTACGACCGGCGCGGCGGACACGGGCGCGGCACCCATGAGAAGCGCGATAAGAGCCACGATCAGGTGCCGTCGTTGTCGCACGTTAGACCTCGTCGGGAAGAGCTACCTGCACGATGTGATCCCCCGTCGCCCCGTCGATCTGCTCGCGGAGGATATCGGCGTGACCGTTATGCCGCGCCGTCTCTTCGATCATGTGAACCATGATCCACATCAGAGTGGGTCGCTCGCCGGTTCGTCGCGCGTGAGCCGCGGCGTCGGTCAGCTCCGCCGAGGCGACGATGTCCCGGCTGATCGCACACTCCCTGCGGTAGAGGTCGAGGATCTCCTCGGCCGACTCTTCGGGCTCGACGATGAAGTCGGCGTCCGGGTTCTCGTGCGTCCACGGGTACGAGACGCTCCGTCCGGCGAACCGATCCTGGAACCACCACCGCTCGACGTACGCGAGGTGCTTGATGATCCCGAGCAACGTCGTCTCCGACGGGACGAGCCGGCGCCGGAGCGAGTCGTCGTCGAGGCCTTCCACCTTGTGCAGGGCGATCTCGCGCTGCTCGTCCAACGACGTGATCAACAAGCCGCGTGCTAGGTCCTGCACGAGTCAGCCATCCCTCCGTCCGATCCCTGCATGTCCGACCAT
>DATLFS010000036.1:0-17747 GCA_035540935.1 Actinomycetota bacterium | reverse complement strand
AGACCATGTCGACGTCTGGGTGCGACACCAGCGGCTTGCCGACCTCCTCGCCCCGCCCCGTCACGACGTTCAGCACGCCGTCCGGCAGCCCCGCCTCCTTCGCGATCCGCGCCAGCTCGAGCGTCGTGAACGGCGTCCAAGGGGCGGGCTTCAGCACGACCGTGTTGCCCGCCGCGAGCGCCGGACCGATCTTCCAAACAGCCATCATGATCGGGTAGTTCCACGGCGTGACCTGCGTCACGACGCCGACCGGCTCGCGTCGGAGCCACGACGTGTAGCCGGGGAGGTATTCACCGGCGGCGGTCCCAGCCGCCACCCGCGCAACGCCTCCGAAGTAGCGCAGCTGGTCGGACGCCATCGGCACGTCGCCGTCCGCGGCAAGCTTCATCGTCTTGCCGCCCTGGACGACCTCGAGCCGCGCCAGCTCGTCGGCTCGTTCGTCCACGAGGTCGGCCATCTTGAAGAGCACGGCGGCCCGCTCTCCGTGGCCGAGCTCGCTCCATCTGCCGTCCTCGAACGCCTCGCGCGCCGCCTCGACGGCGCGATCGACGTCGGCCTCACCGCCCCGGGGGACGCGCCCGACGATCTCCTCGTCGGCCGGATTCTCGACGTCGTCCGTCGCCCCGGAGGAAGCCTCGACGAACTCCCCCGCGATGAACATGCCGTTCTGGTAGATGCCTTCTCCGCTCACGTTCCCGCACCCCCTGGTGTCGCGATCCGGCCTCGCGCGACTCTAGTGATCCGCAGCTCGCTCCGCCCTTCCCACGAGGCCGATGCCGCCGGCGGCCTTTGTACGAAATGGAGCGCGGCTGCGCCGTTTCCTGCGCGTGACCGCGGGTACGCCTCCTCTGCCCGCGCCGTGATCTCGAAGGAGCGAAACGTGAAGCTCGGTTACAAGCTCTCCAGCGAGGAGCACTCCCCGCAGGATCTCGTGCGCTACGCCCGGCGCGCCGAAGACCTCGGCTTCCGTTTCGCCGCGATCAGCGACCACATCCACCCATGGGTCGACCGGCAGGGACACAGCCCCTTCGTGTGGTCCGTCATCGGTGCCATCGCTCAGGCGACGAATGAGCTCGAACTCGTGACCGGCGTCACCTGTCCCACGATGCGGATGCACCCGGTGATCGCCGCGCATGCGGCGGCGACCTCTGCCTGCCTCCTCCCGGGGAGGTTCTCGTTCGGCATCGGCTCGGGTGAGCATCTGAACGAGCACGTCACGGGCGCGAAGTGGCCGCCGGCGCAGGTGCGGCTGGAGATGCTCGAAGAGGCGATCCAGGTGATCCGCGCTCTTTGGCGCGGACGGTTGACGAGTCACAGGGGGAAGCACTTCACGGTCGAGAACGCGCGCCTGTACGACGTCCCCGACGAGCCGATCCCCCTCCTCGTCGCCGGCAGCGGCCCGACGTCCGTGCGGCTCGCGGGTCGCGAGGGAGACGGGTTCATCGGCCTCGCCCCGGACGCCGACGTCGTCGGGAAGTTCGAAGATGCGGGCGGCAAGGGGAAGCCCAAGTACTGCGAGGTGAACGTCTGCTACGCGGCCGACGAAGCCACCGCGCGCCGAACGGTCAAGGAGTGGTGGCCCGTCGCGGGGCTGGGCGGCCAGCTGATGCAGGAGATCCCGCTCCCCTCGCAGTTCGAAGCTGCCTGCGAGCCGGTGTCGGAAGAGGCGGCTACGGAGAACGTCGTGTGCGGCCCGGACCCCGACCGGCACATCGAGGAGATCCAGAAGTTCGCCGACGCCGGCTACGACCACATCTGGATCCACCAGATCGGTCCCGACCAGGACGGGTTCTTCACCTTCTACGAAGATCAGGTGCTGCCGAAGCTCTCGTGACCCGCTGTGGCCATAATCAACCGTGGCCACTCCGTTCGAGGTCCTCGAGATAGCCGGTCGTGAGGTTCGCATCACGAACCCCGGCAAGGTCTTCTTCCCGGCGCGGGGCATCACGAAGCTCGACCTCGCGCGCTACTACGTCGACGTGATGCCGGGTGCGCTGACCGGCTGCCGGCATCGGCCCACGACCATGTATCGCTGGCCGAACGGTGTGGACGCGCCGGACGATGCGTTCTATCAGAAGCGGGTCCCGCCTCACCGCCCGGAGTGGATCCAGACCACGACGATCCACTTCCCATCGGGCAGGTCGGCGGAGATGCCGGTGGTGGCAGACGGCGCGCACATCCTCTGGATGGTCAACCTTGGATGTCTCGATGTGAACCCGTGGCCCGTGCGGCGCGCCGACGTCGATCACCCGGACGAGCTCCGGCTGGACCTCGACCCGACGCCCGAGATCCCCTTCGACGACGTGCGCGCCGTCGCGCTCGAGCTGAACGACGTCCTCGGCGAATACGGCCTCACGGGATGGCCGAAGTCGTCGGGCAAGCGAGGCATCCACGTCCTCGTGCGGGTCGAGCCCCGCTGGCCCTTCACGGAGATACGGCGCGCCGCTCTCGCTCTAGCCCGCGCGGTCGAGCGCCGTACGCCCAAGGCGACCACCGCGTGGTGGAAAGAGGAGCGCGTCGGCGTCTTCATCGACTACAACCAGAACGCCCGCGACCGCACCGTCGCATCGGCGTATTCGGTGCGCCCGACGCCCGACGCGCGCGTCTCCTGTCCGATCACGTGGGACGAGATCGAGGACTTCGACCCCGCGGAGCTGAGGCTCGAGACCGTCCCGGAGCGGTTCGCCCGGCTGGGCGATCCGCACGCCGGGATCGACGAGCACCCGGGGAGCCTGGAGGCCGCGCTCGAGCTGGCGCACCGTGACGAGAGCGAGGGTCTGGGCGATGCGCCCTGGCCGCCGCACTTCCCCAAGGCCCCCGGAGAGCCGGTGAGGGCGCAGCCCTCCAAGCGACGCCGAGACGCTTAGACCTGCTCGAAGGTGCATTCCTCCGGACGCTTGTCGTCCCGCCAGCGTTCCAACCCGACGGCGTGACGGAAGCGGCCGTTCATGATGCGGTCGTAGCGCACCTCCACGACGAGCCTGGGGTCGACCGGCACCCAGGCAGGATCTCGGCCCGCGGCCCACCGGCTCGGCCCGCCGGGCGTGCGGCCGCCGCCGAAGCTGGTCCCACCTTCGAGCGGTCGGAGCCGCTCGCGCACCGCGAGGCGCTCGGCCGCCTTGAGGCCGCTCGTATGCCCCACGTACTGCAGCACGCCGGCGTCGTCGTACAGCCCCAGGAGTAGAGACCCGACCCCTTCGCCCGACTTCGCACGCCGGAACCCGCCGACCACGCAGTCGGCGGTGCGCCGCGGCTTCACCTTGACCATGTCGCGCTTCCCGAACAGGTAGGGGCGATCGAGGCGCTTCGCGACGACCCCGTCGAGGCCGCGCTCCTCGAACGCCGTGAGCCACGGGCGCGCCGTGGCGACGTCGTTCGTTCGAGGCGTCGCGAGGATGCCGCTCGGCTCCGCCGCCAGCGCGTCCAGGACCTCGGCCGGGTCCTTCGGAAGAGGCGCCAGCCGTTCCAGTTGCTCCAGGCGCTCCGCCAGCGGACGCGCCGTCACGTCTTCGCCTTCCAGCGCGAGCACGTCGAAGAGAACGAGTGCCGCGGGGATGTCGCCGGCGAGCCGCTCGACCCGCGATGCGGCAGGATGCAGCCGCAGGCTGAGCGAGTCGAAGTCGAAGCGACCGCGCGCCGCGACCACGACCTCGCCGTCGAGGACGGAGCCGGGTGGCGTGCCCCCCGTCACGAGATCGACCAGCTCGGGGAAGTAGCGCACGAGATCGCGACCGTCGCGGCTCTGGATCGCGACCGTGTCGCCGTGGAAGAGCAGCGCGCGGAAGCCGTCCCACTTGGGCTCGTAGATCCAAGGCGCGCCTTCCGGCAGATCGTCGGCCAGCTTGGCGAGCATCGGGTCGAGCGGAGGTGCGAATGGCAGGTCCATCGCTCCATCTTCCCCCCGGCGCCCTTACTCCGCCAGCACCTCCGCGGCCTTGAGCGCGAGCCAGACCTCGAGCCGGTCCTCGGCCCGCGACAGATCGCGCCCGAGGAGCTCCTCCGCCTGGCGGACGCGGTACCGCAACGTGTGGCGGTGAACGCCGAGCGCCTCGGCTCCCGGCTCCCAGCGACCGCCGGCTTCGATGAACGCTTTGACCGACGCGGCGAGGGTGGAGTGCCGGTCGCGGTCGCGCTCCACGAGAGGGCCGATGACCGCCGTGACGTAAGCCTCGAGGACCGCCGCGCTCTGCGTGCCGAGGAGGAGTGAGAACGTGCCGAGGTCTCGGGGGCCGGCGATCCGGCGATCCGCCGGAGCGGCCCGCAGAGCGAAGATCGCCGAGAGATAGGAGTCGCGGGCGGCCTTCGTCTCGCTCGGCCGCCCCAGGCCGACGCGCAGCGCCCGCGGTTCGAGCGACAGGTCGGCCGCGGCCGCGTCGAGATCGTCGAGAAGCGAGGCCGCGAGGGCCTCCGCATCGTCGGCCGAGACCAGGCTTGCGATCCGCCCCGAGAGCACGGCCGTGCGTACACCACGCGCCCGCAGTCCGAGCGCGCCGTCGATCGACCACGCCAGGTCCTCGAGTGCGGCCGCGTCGCGCACGCCGTCGGCCTCGACGACGATCGCCGTCACCGGCCCCCCCGGGGAGAACCCGACCAGCTCCAGGCGACGTTCGAGGTCGCTGCCCGCGACGCGGCCCGCCAGCGCCTCCGCCAGCACGTCGCCCGCCACGCGCCGCTCGGCCGCCGCCACGGCGCGCCGTGACGACAGCAGCAGGCCCAGGACCGTCACCGCGTGGTGAACCACGATCCGGTCGCGCTGGTCGAGGCGCGACCGCTTCCCCAGGACGAGGATGCCCTCCCGCTCCTTCCCCGCCGACACCGCCACCGCCACTTGCGTCCCCTGGGGACCGACGTCGGTGCTCGAGGTCGGGCCCTCCCGCTCGCGGAGGCGGGGCGGCAGCGATCTCCACACGAGGGCGGGGTCGGGCGCGGAGACGGCGCCGTCCGCGGCCGCGATCGCGTTCCCCCGCACGTCGAACAGAACGCTCCAGCCTCCGGTGAGCGACACCGACTCGTCGAGCACGTCGGCCGGGCCAGCCCCGTCGGCCACGAGAGAGGCGAGCCGCTCGTGGACCTCGACCGAGAGCTGCGCGTCGCGCACGCGTTCGTCCGCGAGATGGGTCGACACGGCTTCCGAGATCGCGATGAACGGGACCGGATACGGGACCTCCAGCACGGGAAATCCCTCGCGATCCGCGGCGCGGACGATCGGCGGCGGCACCTCGTCGAAGCCGAAGCCCAGACCGAAACCGAGACCGGCAAGGTCGGCGCCGACCAGGCGGCGTATGTACGCCCGCTGCAACGACGGCGACCCCCTGAGCCCCATCCCCGTCGTGAGGATGAGCTCACCACCGCGCAGCCACGGGGTCGGATCCTGCAGCTCGGAGGTGTGCACCCACCGGATCGGCCGGTCGAGACCCCGCTCGCCCGCCACGAGGTTCAGGCCCAGCCCGTCCAGCTCCAGCAGGTTGCGGATCGCGAGCGGCATGTGACGCTCCCCTTCGACGGCGTTCTCCAGAGTGTACAAACACGCTCGTCTCGCTTCGCCGGTTACGACCCCGGGAGGAGTGGCGGCGCGGTGCTAGCGTTCGGGCAACCCAGCGCCCGACGGGGGGAGACGCGTGACCCGCGAGCAGGTGACGTTGCCCGGCCCCGGCTCGACCGAACTGATGAAGAGGCGGGAAGAGGCGATCCCGCGCGCGGTCTTCAACACGATCCCCGTATTCGTCGCGGGGGGCGACGGCGCGACGGTGACCGACGTGGACGGCAACGCCTTCATCGACTTCGCCGGTGGTCTCGGGGTCCTCAACGTCGGGCGGAAGAACGAGCGGGTGCTGGAGGCGGTGCGGTCGACCCTCGAGCGATACCTACACGAGTGCTTCCACGTCGCGATGTACGAGGAGTACGTCGAGCTGGCGGAGACGCTGAACCGTCTGGCTCCGGGCGATCACGAGAAGAAGACGATGCTCGCCAACTCGGGTGCCGAAGCCGTCGAGAACGCGGTCAAGATCGCCCGCTACGCGACCGGCCGCGACGCCGTCGTTTGCTTCTCGAACGCGTTCCACGGGCGCACCTTGATGGGCATGACGCTCACCGCGAAGGAGATGCCGTACAAGCGCGGCTTCGGGCCCTACGCCCCCGAGGTCCACCGCCTTCCCTTCGCTTACTGCTATCGGTGCCCCTTCGGCAAGACCTATCCGGACTGTGGCATCGCGTGCGCCGACTTCATCGCCGACGCGATCGACTCCGAGATCGGGTCGGCCCGCGTCGCGTGCGTGGTCGTCGAGCCGGTCCAGGGTGAAGGCGGTTTCGTCGTCTCGCCTCCCGAGTTCCTGCCTCGTCTGAAGAGCCTCTGCGAAGAAAGGGACATCGTGTTCGTCGCCGACGAGGTGCAGTCGGGGATGGGACGGACCGGCACGTTGTTCGCGGCGGAGCATTACGACGTCGTGCCCGACGTCGTCACCACGGCGAAATCGTTGGGTGCCGGATTGCCGATCTCGGCCGTCACCGGCCGCGCCGACCTGATGGATGCGCCGCACGTCGGCGGGCTCGGCGGGACCTACGGCGGCAATCCGGTCGCGGCGGCGGCCGCCACCGCGGTGCTCGCGGAGCTGACCGAGACCGATCTCCTCGCGCGCGCGGTCGCGCAAGGCGAGGCCATGCGCGACCGCCTCGACCCGCTGGCGGAGGAGTTGCACATCGTCGGCGAGGTGCGGGGCTTGGGGCCGATGGTGGGCATCGAGCTGGTGACCGACCCGGACACGAAGGAGCCGAACAAAGTGGCGACGGCGGCCGTGGCCAAGCGATGTCACGAAGGTGGAGTGTTCATCCTCAAGGCCGGTACCTACGACAACGTGGTTCGGCTGTTGCCGCCGCTCGTGATCGGCGACGACGACCTCCACCGCGGGCTCGACGTCCTCGTCGACGCGCTGCGCTGGGCCGACGGAGGGATGAGGTGAGCGGGGCGCGGATGCTGATCGGCGGCGAGCTGCAGGAAGGGCGCGGCACCCGCATCCCGGTGGTGAATCCGGCCACCGAGGAGGTGATCGACGAGGTCGCCTCTGCTTCCGAGGAGCAGGTAGACGCGGCCGTCGCCGCGGCGCGCACCGCCTTCAAGGAGTGGAAGAGGACGCCGGCCGCGGAGCGCGGCGAGATGCTGCACGCGGTATCTGCCCTTCTCAACGAGAAGACCGGCGACCTCGCCCGGATCCTGACGCACGAGGGCGGGAAACCGCTGGTGGAGAACACCGACGAGATGGGATGGAGCGCGGCGTGCTTCGACTTCTACGCGGAGCTGGGGCGCGCCGAGCGCGGCCGCGTCGTGCCGTCGGGCGAGGCGGGGCAGCTGAACCTCGTGGTCAAAGAGCCTTACGGGGTCGTGACCGCGATCGTCCCCTGGAACTACCCGATCTTGCTCCTCGCGTGGAAGCTCGCTCCTGCTTTGGCAGCAGGCAACACCGTCGTGGTGAAACCCAGCGAGAACACGCCGCTTTCGACGCTCGCGCTCTGTGAAGGCTTGGCGACGATCTTCCCGCCGGGCGTCGTGAACGTCGTCGCCGGCGCCGGTGAGGTTGGCGCGCACCTCGTCGAGCATCGGGACGTCTCGATGGTCGCGTTCACCGGGTCGGTGGAAACCGGCAAGCAGGTGATGCGCGCTGCGGCGGAGCAGATAAAGAAGGTGCACCTCGAGCTGGGAGGCAAAGACGCCTTCATCGTGTGCGACGACATCGACCTCGACGTCGCCGCGCGGGGGGCGGTGTGGGCGGCTTACCTGAACGCCGGCCAGGTCTGCACCTCCGCGGAGCGCTTCTACGTCCTCCCGAACGTCTACGACGACTTCGTCGATGCATTCGTCGAGCACGCGCAGAAGATCGTGGTCGGGGACCCGATGGACGCGGCGACCGACGTCGGGCCGCTCGTCCGCGCCGGCCAGCGCGCGAAGGTCGAGGAACATCTCGCATCAGCACGGCGCGCCGGGGCGCGCGTCGTCCACGGCGGAGATCGTCCCTTCGAGCGCGGCTACTTCCTCACGCCTGCGGTCGTGGTGGACGTAGAGGACGAGATGGACCTCATGAGGAACGAGACCTTCGGCCCGGTCGCTCCGATCGCCCGGGTGTCGTCTCTCGACGAGGCGATCGAGCGGACGAACGCCAGCCCGTTCGGCCTCGGCGCGAACGTCTACACGCGGCGTCTCGACTACATGCTCCGGTGCATGGAGGACATAGAAGCCGGAACCGTGTGGTTCAACGACCCGCTCACCGACAACGAAGCCGCGCCGTTCGGCGGCTTCAAAGCGTCGGGCATAGGCCGCGAGCTCGGCAGCGAAGGTCTCGACGACTTTCGGCAACCGAAGCACGTGCACATCGACACCAAGGTGGATGCGAAGGCTTGGTGGTATCCCTATGCCGACTACGTCCGCTATCAGCAAGAGCACGGCACCGCGCCCGGCTGATCATGTCGAGCGTCCGACTGGAGCACCTGATGAAGACGTTCGGCGACACCGTCGCGGTCGACGACGTCTCCCTGACGGTGGAGGAGGGCGAGTTCTTCTCGCTCCTCGGGCCGTCGGGCTGCGGCAAATCGACCACCCTGCGGCTCATCGGTGGCTTCGAAGACCCCACTTCTGGTGCCGTCTATCTCGGCGACAGAGACGTCCGCGCGCTCCCGCCCTATAAGCGGGATGTCAACACGGTCTTCCAGTCCTACGCGCTCTTCCCGCACCTCGACGTGTTCGAGAACGTCGCCTATGGCCTCAAGCGACGGAAGGTCCCCAAGGAAGAGATGCGGAGCCGCGTCGGCGACGCGCTGCGCCTCGTCGACCTCGACGGGTTCGACCGACGCCGGACGCATCAGCTCTCCGGCGGACAGCAACAGCGGGTAGCGCTGGCACGCGCTCTGGTGAACAAGCCGAGCGTCCTCCTGCTGGACGAGCCGCTGGGCGCGCTCGACCTCAAGCTCCGGAAGCAGATGCAGCTCGAGCTCAAGCGCATCCAGAACGAGGTCGGGATCACCTTCATCTACGTCACGCACGATCAGGAAGAGGCGATGACGATGTCCGACCGGATGGGGGTGATGAACCGCGGGCGACTCGAGCAGGTGGGAAGACCCCAGGAGGTGTACGAGCTGCCGGCCACCGCGTTCGTCGCGTCCTTCCTCGGCGCCAGCAACCTGCTCGAGGGCGAGGTCGACTCGGCCGACCCACCGCTGGCCAAGGTGCGGCTGGCCGCAGGGGCGACGATCGCACTCCCCGCGGAGAGGCTGCCGGTCGCGCGCGGTGCCGTCCAGATCGGGGTTCGGCCCGAGAAGCTGACGATCTCGGCGTCGGGCAAAGACGAGCGCGCCGACCTCAACACGATCGAGGCGACGGTGACGCTCTCCACGTACGTCGGCGTCAGCACGATGTACGAGTGCCGCACCGCGGACGGAGCAACGGTGATCGTGTACGTGCAGAACCTCGGGGCGCCGGAAGACGCACCGAGCCAGGGACAGAAGGTGCGGCTCGGGTGGTCGCCCGAGCACACCTTCGCGGTCGAGCCAAGGGGGCGAAGCTGATGGATGACGAGATCCGTCGCTTGTTGTCACAGGCACCACGCCGCAGCGTCATGACGAGGCGCGACCTCCTGCGCCGGATGGGGATCGGCGCCGGCGCCCTGTCCGTCACCGCGCTCGCCGCCGCGTGCGGCATCCGCGGCGAGGCGGAGAGGAACCGAACCGAGGAGAACGGAGCGGCTCAAGACCCCGACTACACGACCGACGAGATCACCGGGACCCTCAACTTCGCCAACTGGCCGCTCTACATCGACCGCGCGAAAGGCAAGCGCCCGACGATCGATGACTTCGAAAAGTCGAGCGACATCCAGGTCAACTACCAGGAGGTCATCGAGGACAACGAGTCGTTCTTCGGCACGATCCGAGAGCCGCTCGCCAACGACCAGCAGATCGAGTGGGACCTCATCGTGGTGACCGACTGGCTCATCGCGAAGATGGCCCGCCTCGGCTACCTCGAGCAGCTCGACCACAGCAGACTGCCCAACTTCGAGCAGAACGCCGGAGAGGTCTACAAGGACCCGACGTACGACCCGGGGAACGCGCACAGCATCCCGTGGCAGTCCGGCATCACCGGCATCGGTTACGACCCGAAGAGGACCGGTCGCGAGATCACGTCGTTCGAGGACCTGTTCGACCCCGCCTTCGCCGGAAAGGTCGGGATGTTCACCGAGATGCGCGACACGATGAACCTCACGCTGCTTGGGCTGGGCGTCGACCCGCAGGAGGCCACGGTCGAGGACGCGGAGCGTGCGCAGCAGAAGCTGCTGGAGCAGCGCGAAGCCGGGATCGTGCGCGAGTACTACGGCAACGAGTACGCCGACGCGCTGATCCGCGGCGACGTCTGGATCACGATGGCCTGGTCGGGAGACATCTTCCAGCTCCAGTTCGACGACCCCGACCTGCAGTTCGTCGTCCCCGATGAGGGCGGCATCCTCTGGGTAGACAACATGGCCATCCCGCAGAACGCGGCCCATCCCATCGACGCGCTCGAGTTCATGAACTTCGTCTACGACCCGGAGGTGGCGGCGCAGATCACCGCATGGGTCAACTACATCTGTCCTGTGCCGGCGGCGCAGGACATCCTGGCGCAGGCGAAGGACAACTACACCCAACAGGTGGCGCAGAGCCCGCTCGTGTTCCCCACGCCGGAGATGGAGGCGCGCCTCCACTCCTACAAGACGCTTGAGGAAGACGAGGAAGAGGCATGGAACGACCTCTTCAACCAGGTGATCCAGGGCTAGATGCGCCGCGGTCGCCTCGTTCCATTCCTCCTCAGCCTTCCCGGTGCGATTTGGCTCCTCGTCTTCTTCGCGCTGCCGATGGCGACGATGCTGTCGGTGTCGTTCCAGGAAGGCTCCCTCGAGGAGGGCTACCGGTTCACCGGGACGGCGACCAACTACACCGATGCGGTCACCAAGTACGACTTCATCCTGTGGCGCTCGCTGCTGTTCGGGTTGATCGTCACCGCGCTCACGCTCGTGATCTCGTATCCGCTCGCGTACTGGATCGCGTTCCGCGGCGGCCGGCGGAAGAACCTCTACCTGCTGCTCATCCTCCTGCCGTTCTTCACGCCGTACCTGATCAGAACGTTGTCGTGGAAGTTCATCCTCGCCGACTCCGGCTTCCTGCTGGGGACACTGAAGGATGTCGGGATCCTCGACGAGGGCTTCCGCGTGCTGGCGACGCCGATCGCCGTCATCTCGGGCATGACCTACAACTTCCTTCCCTTCATGGCGCTCCCGCTCTACGTGGCGCTCGAGAGGATCGACGGAAGGTTCCTCGAAGCTGCGCAAGACCTCTACTCGAGCCGGAGGGAGACCTTCCTGCGCGTGACGCTCCCGCTTTCGCTCCCGGGGGTGTTCGCGGGCTCGCTCCTAACCTTCATCCCGGCCGTCGGCGACTACATCGACCCGGAATACCTGGGCGGCGTGAACACCACGATGATCGGTCAGGTCATCCAGCGTGAGTTCCTGACGAGCAACGACTATCCCGAAGGCGCGGCGATCTCGTTCCTGCTGATGGCCGGCATCCTCGTCGGCGTCTTCCTCTACGCTCGTGCGCTGGGAACGGAGGAGATGACCGGGTGAGCGCGACCGCCGCTCCGCAGAAGCCGCGGGCGCGCGACCGGGCGCCGGCGCCCCCGCGCACGAAACGCCGCGGGCGGTGGCTGGGCCTGTACAGCAAGGCCGTCATCGCCTACCTGTTCCTGCCGATCGCGGTGATGATCCTTTTCGGCTTCAACGACCCGAAGGGCCGCTTCAACTACACGTTCCAGGGCTTCACCCTCCGCTACTACTCCCCCTCGGAGCTCCTCGCGTTCCCCGAGCTGAACGAGGCGATGCGCCACTCGTTGATCGTCATGGGCATAAGCGCCTTGGCGGCCACCACCTTCGGCACCCTCATCGCACTGGCATTGACGCGCTATCGGTTCCGCGGTCGCGGTGCCTTCAACCTCTTCCTGTTCCTGCCGATGGCGACGCCCGAGATCACGATGGGATCCGCGCTGCTCGCGTTGTTCGTCACGCTCAACGTCTCGCGCGGCCTCACGACGATCGTCATCGCCCACATCATGTTCTCGATCTCATACGTGGTCGTGACGGTGAAGGCACGGACGGCGACGCTCGACCGGCACCTCGAGGACGCCGCCGCCGACCTGGGAGCGGATCCGTGGACCACGTTCCGCACGGTGACCTTCCCGCTCATCCGTCCCGCCATCCTCGCGGGAGCGTTGCTCGCCGCCGTCCTGAGCTTCGACGACTACGTCATCACTCTCTTCAACAAGGGGGCGGTGGATACCGTGCCGACCTGGATCGCCGGCGCGACGCGCATCGGGGTGCCGGTGCAGGTGAACGTCCTGGGGACGCTCGTGTTCATGGTGGGCGTCGTCTACGTGGTGATCAACCTCATCCGGACGCGGGGCGAAGGCACCCCCGCGATCGCGCCGCGCTGACTACTCCCCCTTCAGGGCATTGCAGTAGGAAGCGAGGGCGTCCACGAAGCGATCCATGTCCTCCTCGGAGTGCTGGACGGAGATCGTCCACTGCTCCTCCTTCCCCGGCGTCTGGTACACGCCTCTGTTCACCACCCAGTACCAGTAGGCGTCGAAGAGCGAGTCGTCGACGTCGCGGAAGTCTGAGTAGCGCACGAGCTGCTTGTCGGAGAACGTGATCGAACCCTTGCAGCCGAGATCCGTCGCGTAAGCCGGCACACCGGCCGCGTCGAGGACGTTCTCGCACCCGGAGGCGAGTCGCGTGCCGAGCTTCGCCAGATACTCGTACGCGTCCGGCGTGAGCACCTCGGTCAAGGTCGCCAGGCCGGCGGCCATCGACAACGGGTTCCCGTTGAACGTCCCGACCGCGATGACTCCGTTCTCGATCTCGTCCATGATCTCGGCCTTGCCGCCATAGGCCCCGACCGGGACGCCGCCGCCGATCGACTTCGCCAGGCACACCAGGTCGGGCTGGACGCCGAAGTGTTCGGTCGCGCCCCCGGCGGCGATCGTGACACCGGTCTTGACCTCATCGAAGATGAGGACCACACCGTGCTTGGTGCAAAGCTCTCGGACCTTTTCGAGGTAGCCGGGCTGCGGAAGCACGATGCCCATGTTCATCATGACGGGCTCGATGATCATGGCGCCGATCTCGTCGCCCTTCTCGCCGAGCATGCGCTCGAGTGCTTCCGCGTCGTTGAAGGGCACGATGTGGGTCGAGTCTGCCGTCTCCTTGGGGATGCCTCTCGAATAAGGGATGTTCCAGTCCCGCTCGCCGGCCTCCGCCGAGTCGAGGCTCGGCACGACCGCGTACATCACCGCGTCGTGGTGACCGTGATAGGAGCCCTCGATCTTGATCAGGCCGTCCTTGCCGGCGGCGGCGCGGCCGAGCCGCACCGCGTCCATCGTTGCCTCCGTGCCCGAGTTCGTGAATCGAACCTTCTCGAGGTTGAACCGGCGACAGATCTCTTCCGCCAACAGGACGCCGTTCTCGGTCGTGGCGGCGAAGTGGGTGCCGCGGTCCGCGACACGCTTTATCGCCGCGGCGACGGCGGGATGGGAATGTCCGGCCGCCATCGAACCGAAGCCACCGTGGAAGTCGACGTACTGGTTGCCGTCGATGTCCCACACGCGGCTCCCGCTCCCCCGTTCGAGATAGATCGGGTACGGGTCACCCGCTTGGAACGACGAAGTGACCCCGAAGGGCATGACGCGCCCGGCCCGCTCGAACAACGCCGCCGACTTCGGCGTCCGCTCTTCGAAGCGCGCGATCTCTTCTTCCTTGACGCGTCCGGCGCGCCTCTCCATCGCCTCCTGCGCCATGCCGAGAGCCTCCCGATAGCAGCGATCCTGCGCCCACCGAGGCTATCGGGCCTCGCCCGGCGCGGCATTGGACGTAATGTCGCGCCGTGCTGAGAGCAGAGTGCCACTCTGAAGCAACGGGCTGGGTCGAGGTCCACGAGCTGGAACGCCTGTCCGACCTGAGGGCGGAGGCGGGGAACCTCCTGTGGGCCGAGGTGGACGCCACCGAGCTCGACGACGACGTCGCCGACCTGATCGCCGGTGAATTCGGTCTCCATCCGCTCGCGGTCGAAGACGCTCTCCACGGCCGGCAGCGACCGAAGCTCGAGACCTACGACACGCATCTGTTCGTGGTCGTGCACGAGCTCGATGAGATCGACGGGCAACTCGAGGCGTCGCAACTCGCCTTCTTCGTCGGCGAGCGATGGGTCCTCACCGTTTCGCACGGCGCCGGCCGGATCCTCGAAGACGCCAAAGCGCGGTGGCGCGCCGGCGCCGACTTCGGCAAAGGACCTGCGGCGCTCGTGCACACGCTTCTCGATGCGGTCGTGGACGACTACCAATCGATCGCCGATCGGCTCGAGCAAGAGGTGGAGGACCTCGAAGACGCGGTGCTTGGAAACCCGGTCGCGCCGATCCAGCGACGGCTCTACTCGGTCAAGCAGCGCGTCTCCAGGCTCCGCCGCTATGCCCTGCCGGCCCAGCGCCTCCTCCAGGAGATAACGACGCGCCGCTCCCACGCGTTCAGCGAAGAGAGCGCCGCCTACTTCCGGGACGTCGAGGACCATCTGGTGCGCATCACGGAGCAGATCCGGAACGTCGACGATCTGGCGAGCGCGGTGCTCGAGCTCCACAGCGCCGAGCAGGCGCGACAGCTCAACGACGTGACTAAGAAGCTCACCGGATGGGCCGCCATCATCGCGGCCCCGACCCTCATCGCGAGCATCTACGGGATGAACTTCGAGCTTCTCCCGAACGAGGGTCAGCTCTTCGGCTTCCTCTTCGCCGTGAGCCTGATGATCGTGGTGGCGTGCGGGCTCTTCGTGTACTTCAAGCGGAAGGCCTGGATCTAGCGGGCGTCGGAGCCTCCTCGCATCCCTGCTACCCTTTCGTCGCTATGGCAGAGGGCAAACAGAAGAAGGTTCAACAGAAGATCACGCTCGACGTCTATCTGACGTCGCCGGGGGGCAAGCCTCGTAAGAGCTACGCCGGCGAGCTGCGCCGGCTCCAGAAGCTCGGTTTCCGCGAGATCGACCGCCGCATCGCGTCGCGTGAAGACCACGTGCGCGTGACGCTGGAGCGCGAGGTAGACCGCTACCCGGGCGTAGCGCTACCTTCCGTTCACCCCTACATCCAGTAGGCGGTCACGAGGGCGGGACCCACGTCCGCCGGCCGAGGCCGACGAACGGATTGGACCGCCGTTCCTCCCCCACGGTCGTCTCGGGCCCGTGCCCCGGATAGACCGCTGTGGCGTCGTCGAACGCGAAGATCTTGGAGCGGATCGCGTCGACCAGGGCAGCGGTATCCCCGCCCGGAAGGTCGGTGCGCCCCACCGAGCCCGCGAACAGCGTGTCCCCCGCGAACAGCGCCTCCGCGTGGACGAGCGTGATCGACCCGGGTGAGTGGCCGGGCGTGTGGAGCACCTCTAGCGTCACGTCTCCCGCCCGCAGCAACTCGCCTTCGGCCGCGTCCCGGTCCACCTCCGGCGGCGGAGGAAGATCCACTCCCAGGAACAGCCGGCCCGACTCCTGCATCCAATCCAGCAGCGGTCTGTCGTCGCGGTGCAGATGGAACGGCGCGCCGGTGATCCGCCGCAGCTCCTCCGCCGCCACGATGTGGTCGAAGTGCGCGTGCGTGGCGATGATCGCAGTCACGCGCAGATCGCTCTCGCGGAGGAAGGTGGCGAGATCTTCGGCGTCGCCTCCCGGATCGACGACGATCGCCTCCCGGCGCGCCGCGTCCCCCACGATGTAGCAATTGCACGCGAGCGGCCCGACCGGGCGCCGGAGGAAGACGGTGAGGCTCACGACGGCTTCGCCTGCGACTCAGCCAGCCGCCATCCGGCGAAACCGAAGACCAGCGCCCACAGCGCCGCCAGCAGCAACGTTGCCCACGGATCCGCCGCGACCACGAGGAAGTTCCCGGAGCCGATGAAGGCCTGCGAGATCCGCACCCCGGCCAGCATGGTGAGGAGCCACAATCCGCCCGCATAGGTGGACGCGGCCGCCGCGAGCACGACCCACGGCTGCGGCATCTTTCCCGCCCGGCGGCGCGCCGCATACCCGCCGAGGAAGCAGGCGGCCGCCGGGATCAGCAGCAGCACGTAGGCGTAACCGCGCGCGCCTTCTCCACCGAGGATCAGCGACGCGCGGCGTTCGGCGCCGGCTCCGTCGATCGTTCGCGCCAGGAACTCAAGCGGAGCACCGGTCGCGAAGGCCGCCGCTCCGATCACCGCGTTGGGCAGGAACGCCACGAGCACGACGAGGAACACGAATACCTCTGCGAGCGAAAGCGGCGCGCCCCCGCCGGCGACGACGTTCGCGAGCAGGAACAAGAGCACGACGCCCGCGGCCGCGACGAACGTAGCCAGGAGCATCAGAGCGCCGCCCCATACGCCGACACGCATCCCGGCGCGGGCGCGCTCCAGGTGCTCGCCCGCCGCGGCGAGCAGCCGCCCCGGCGACGTTCCGGAGAGAGCGCCACCGAGCGCGCCGAACGCGACGCCCCACAGCAGGGGCACGATGAGGGCGGCACCGGGATCCGCCCCGACCTCGACGCCGTCCCGGATCCGGAACAGGACCGCGCTCAGGAAACACATCACGGCGAGCGGCGGACCGATCTTCATGCCCTCCAGCACGCGTTCCCCGAGCGTCGCGGCACCCGAGTGCACCGCAGAGCGCCGCGCCGTCGCCACCGCGATCCATCCGACGAGCATCAGGAGCCCCAGCGGGAGAACGGCATTGCCGGCGCCGGCGCGATCGATCGCCACGCCTATGGTCCAGAGGGCCGCGAGCACGATGCGCGTCACCACCCACAGAGGGTTCTCCCCCGTGCCGAATCCCGGCTCCAGCAGCTTCGCCAGCAGCACGATCAGGGCGCCGAGGGCCAGGAGCGCCGCGAAGACGAGCGCCGCGGCCTCCGTGGCGCGCGTCCATCCGCCGCGCACGAGGAACGTGCGCACCGAGGCTGCGGCGTCTCCGACCAGTTCGGACACCTCTCCCGCGGCACCCCGCCCCGGAGGCGCCTCGTCCGCGGGTCTCAGCTTGGCGGTATCGCCGGCAGGAGTTTCCGACCGCGCGGGAGTCTCGAGGCGGTCGGTCGCTTCTCCCTCCGGCCGCGCCAGCGCGGCGCCACAGCGCGCACAGAAGGCGGCATCTGGCGCGGTCGCTGCCGCGCCGCAGGCCGGGCATCGCATGGGCGCATCGTAGGTGCTTCGGCGCCGCGGGTCCGCGATGATGCCGTGATGCCCACGACCTTCATGCCCGGCTTCCGGGTGGGCCATTGGACCGACGCGGCCGCGATGACGGGCTGCACCGTGGTTCTCCCGCCGCGGGGAAACGTCGCGTCGTGTGACGTGCGCGGGTCGTCGCCGGGCTCGCGGGAGCTGACGCTTCTCGACCTCGACCGCCGCCTGACCGAGATACACGCCGTGGTTCTCTGCGGCGGAAGCGCGTTCGGCCTCGCGGCCGCCACAGGGGTCGTGGCGTGGTTGGAAGAACACGGGGTGGGCTACGAGACACCGGTCGCGACCGTGCCGATCGTGCCGGCCGCGGTCGTCTTCGACCTCGGCGCCGGACGGCCCGACCGCCGGCCCGACGAACGTGCCGGGCGCGCCGCGTGTGAGGACGCGAACGAAAGCGGCATCGCGACCGGCCGCGTCGGCGCCGGCACCGGGGCGACGGTAGGGAAA
>DATLFS010000035.1:0-23658 GCA_035540935.1 Actinomycetota bacterium | reverse complement strand
CTCCTCGGCAGCGACACCGAGGAGGCGCAGCTGATCGCGGACGAGATCGCCGCGCTCGCCGGAGACGGGCCGGGGCGGGTGCCGTATCACGAGATCGCCATCCTCTGTCGCAAGCGGCGGTTGTTCGCCAAGATCGAGCGCGCTCTCCGGGAGGCGGACATCCCGGTCGAGGTGGTCGGCCTCGGCGGATTGCTGATGACGCCCGAGGTGATCGACCTGCTCGCGTACCTGCAGGTGGTCGTGAACCCCGGCGACAACGTGTCGTTCGCGCGTATCGCGATGGGTCCTCGGTGGCGCGTCGACTATCACGACATGGCCGCCCTGGCGCGGTGGGCGGCGCGCTACACCGGCCTCTTCGCCCAAGAGCTGAAAGAGCTTGCCGAGGGCGAGGAGGTCGACCCCGGTGAGGAACGCTTCTCGCTCTCCGAGGCGCTGGGGTCGATCGACGAGGTCGAGGGCCTATCCGACGAGGCGAGGCAACGATTGCGCCGGCTGGGGGACGAGCTCGAAAGGCTCCGCCGCGACCTTCGGGGCACGTCCCTCGTCGAGGCGATCGAGCGGGTCCTCGCCCACACCGGACTCGAAGATGAGCTGGCCGCATCCGACTCCAACGTCGCGCGCGCGGCGCGGGCGAACCTCGGCTCGTTCCTCGACTTCGCCGGCGCCTTCTCGCCCTTCGAGGGCGATGCCTCGATCGCAACCTTCCTCGAGTTCCTGTCGGCGGCCCGCGAAGGCGGTGAGGACCTCGAGGTGGCGCAACCGCAGCACGAGAACTCGGTGAAGCTCATGACGGTTCACCAGGCCAAGGGTCTCGAGTTCGACGTCGTGTTCGTCCCCGGGATGGCGAAAGACATCTTCCCGGACGTCAAGGTGACGGGGAACCCGGCGAAGGCGGTTCACGAGCTGCCGTACTCCGTGCGCGAGGACGCGCGCTGGTTGCCGAAGTTCGGCGTGGGCACGCCGATGAACGCGTTCCAGGCCGCCCTCAAGCAGAGGGTCGCGGAGGACGAGCGGAGGCTCGCTTACGTCGCGCTCACGCGCGCGCGGAGGCGGCTTCACGTCACGTGCGCGCATTGGTACGGGCTCGACTACGAGCGGCAGTATCCGAACGGGCCGGGCGACTATTTCGTGCAGCTCGCGGGGCGACCGCCGTCGGCCGAAGACGGTGCGTCGCCGCCTCTGCCCGCCGTGGTGGTCGGCCGCGTCGACGACTGCCCCGATGAGAATCCGCTGCGCGAGGAGCTGGCGCGGCGCGCCGCCCGCTGGCCGGCCGACGACGATGTGGCCGGCGATCCGCTCTTCCCCCGGGGCCTGCGCGCCGCGGTCGAGGAGGCGAAGGCGGATCCTCGCGCGGCCGACGCGCTCGCCGGAGCCGTCGACCCGGCCGAGTTCGAGCGCGAGCGTGCGGCCGTCGCGGAGCAGCTCGAACTCGTCACGGCCCCGGTCACCCCGCCGCCGCCGGACGAGGGCCTCACGAGCCTTTCCGTCTCGAGCATCGTCCAGCTGGCACGCTGCCCGAAGCAGTTCTACTGGACCGTCGTAAGGCCGCTGCCGCGCCGGCCGAGCAAACATGCGCGCCTGGGGCAGGAGGTGCACCGCTGGATCGAGCTCCGGTCGATAGGGCAGGGCCGGCTCGACGATCCCGAGGTGCCGGTAGACCTCGCGCCGGAGGAGGTGGTCGGGGACGCCGGTGACGGCGCGTCGCCGCCGCGGGTTCCCGCCGCCGACGAGCTGAAGCGCACGTTCGAGGCAAGCAGGTTCGCGGCGCTCAAGCCACGCTACGTCGAGCAGCCGTTCGCGATGACGGTCGGCGATACCTTCCTCGTCCGCGGCAGGATCGATGCGGTCTACGTAGGAGAAGACGGCGTCTGGGAGCTCGTCGATTACAAGACGGGGCGCGAGCCAGACGAGGACGATCCGACGGCGCGGCTCCAGCTCGCGATCTACGCGCTGGCGGCCCAGCGGATGTGGAACGTCGAGCCGGACCGGCTGCGCGTTACGTACTTCTATCTCGGCTCGGGCCGCGCCGATGCCACCCCCGCTACCGATCTCGAAACGACCGAAGAGGATCTCCTGGCTCTCTTCGAGCGCGCGCAGGGACGCACGTTCGTGCCCCGGCCGAGCGGGCTCTGCTTCGGGTGCGACTTCCGGCGTTTCTGCCCTGAGGGACGCGCTTACGTCGAGGCGCAGCGCGACAGCGGCGTTCGGTAACCTCGACCACCGGTACCGCCCGGTCCGATCTGCCCCGCCGAGACGGAGCGAGTCGACGATGACGTCCCGAAGCGTGATCGGAGAGTGACGCTGCTGCCCGTTGTCCTGACGGGCCTCTTCCTCCTGGCTGCTGCTGCTCCTGCTCTAAGTCGCTTCCTCCGGCGCGACACCGGCTACGTCCTGGCCGCCGCCTTCGCCGCGGCGGCGGCGGCGCTCGCGGCGCAAGGCGTCGGCGTGGCGCGAGGACGGGGCCTCGAATGGTCGGCGGAGTGGGTTCCGTCACTCGGTGTCCGGCTGTCGCTCGTCCTCGACGGCCTCGCCCTCCTCTTCTGCCTCGTCATCCTCGGGATCGGCGCGCTGGTGCTGGCTTACTCCGCCCGCTATTTCCGTCCGGAGGAGGAGACCGGCAGGATCTACGCGCTGCTCGTCGCCTTCGCCGCGGCCATGGTCGGGCTGGTGCTCGCCGGCGACGCCATCGCGCTGTTCGTGTTCTGGGAGCTGACCAGCATCACCTCCTTCTTTCTGATCGGCGGGACGGGCAAGGGCGGCCGCGGGGCGACGCACGCCTTCCTGGTGACGGGTCTCGGAGGGCTCTGCCTATTCGGCGGTCTCGTGATCATGGGGGTGGCCGCGGGGTCGTTCGAGTTGAAAGCGATGGCGGAGGCGGCCGGATCGATCCGCGCCCACGATCTCGGCACCGCGGCACTGATCCTGGTGTTGGCGGGCGCGTTCACGAAGTCGGCGCAGTTCCCGCTCCACTTCTGGCTCCCGGGCGCGATGGTCGCGCCGACGCCGGTGAGCACCTACCTGCACGCGGCGACGATGGTGAAGGGCGGCATCTACCTGCTGGCCCGCTTCACCCCCGTCTTCGGCGGGGAGCCCATCTGGCTCTACGCGACCGTGGGCGTCGGCCTCACGACCGCGGTCGTCGGAGCGATGATCGCTCTGAAGCAATACGACCTGAAGGCCCTCCTCGCCTACTCGACCGTGAGCCAGCTCGGCTGGCTCACGGCTCTCGTCGGTCTCGGGACGGTCGCTTCGATCACCGCCGCGACGGTCCACATCGCCGCCCACGCTCTCTACAAGGCCACGCTCTTCATGGTCACCGGCATCATCGACAAGGAGGCGGGGAGCCGCGACATCCGCGAGCTCTCCGGGCTCTTCCGCGCCATGCCTCTGACCGCGGCTGCGACGGGTCTCGCGGCCCTGTCGATGGCGGGTTTCCCCCCGCTCCTCGGTTTCATCAGCAAAGAGGAGTCCTTCGCCGCGTTCTTGGGCGCGCCGGGAGGCGACTGGCTGGGTCCGGCGTCCGCCGCGGTGTCGGTCGCGGCCGCGGCGGTGACGTTCGCGTACGGCGCACGCATCTTCGACGAGGCTTTCACCGGGCCGCTCCAGCAGCCGCTCTACGAACCGCGCCTCTCCTTCCTGTGGCCCCCGGCGCTCGCCGCGGTCGCCGGGCTCGGCCTCGGGATCGGCTTTCCCCTGATCGACGCGCTCGCGCTGCAGGCTGCGACCGAAGTCACCGGCGTTGCCGCCGATCACCACATCTCGCTGTGGCATGGGTGGACGCCCGCGCTCGCCCTCTCGATCGTGACGATCCTCACCGGCACTCTGTTGTTCGCGGTGCGAGCGCCGCTGGGTCGTCTCCTCGCGCGCGCCCGCACCGCCGGCGCGGCGGCGACGTTCGACCGCGTGTACGACGGAGTGATCGTTGTCGGCAAGGCCGCGGGCAAGCCGTTCGCCTCGCGGGCGCCGGCGGTGCACTTCCGCTGGGTCCTCGTTGCCCTCGCTCTTTCGTTGAGCTTGGCCGTGGCGAGCGGAGCGCCGGCGGCCGCCGGATCGCCTCCGGAGTCGGCGCGGCTCGACTGGCTCGTGGTCGGCCTCCTGGGAGCGGTCTGCGTAGGCGTAGCGCGGGCGCGCCGCCGTCTGGCGGCGGTTGCTCTCCTCGGCCTCGCGGGCTTCCTCGTGGCTCTCTTCTACGTGATGCTCGGCGCGCCGGACCTCGCGCTCACGCAGTTGCTGGTCGAGACGCTCACGGTCGTGCTGGTCGTGCTGGTGTTCCGCCGCTTGCCGGGAGAGTTCCACGCGGTCGGAGCCGTACGACGCGGAGCGGCGGCGGTGATCGCAGGCCTGTCGGGCATCGTCGCCTTCGCCGGCGCCTACCTGCTGCTCGGCCGCCGCGGGCTCTCGGAGGCCGGCCGTTACTACCTGAGAGCGGGTCCGGAGGAGGCGGCCGGCAAGAACGTGGTCAACACGATCCTCGTGGATTTCCGCGCGCTGGACACGCTGGGCGAGATCGTCGTGCTGGCCGTCGCGGCGATCGGCGTGTACGCGTTGGCGCGCTATGCGCGAAGGGGCGCGCCGTGAGTTCGATGATCCTGCAGACGACGACGCGCATCCTGACGCCGGTGATCGTCGTCGTCGCCGTCTACCTCCTGCTGCGGGGCCACGACGCGCCGGGCGGTGGCTTCATCGGAGGCCTCGTGGCCGGCGCGGCCGTGGTCCTTCAGTTCCTGTCCCACGGCGTCGCGCGCATGAGAGGGCTGCTGCCGATGACCGCCGGGACGATGCTCGGCACCGGGATCCTGATCGCGTGCGTCTCGGGTCTCCTCCCCTTGTTCTTCGGCGGCGAGTTCCTCGAGGGCGCGGTGTGGAAAGCGGAGGTCCCCGTTCTCGGGACGCTCAAGGCGACGCTGTCGCTCGTGTTCGACGTGGGCGTCTTCCTGGTCGTCGTCGGAACCGTCGTCGCGCTCGTCCGCTATCTGGGCGAGGAGCCGGAAGCCGGTGGGGAGGGGGAAGCATGAGCGGCGCGCTCGTGGTCGCGTTCCTCGTCGCTGCCGGCGTCTACCTGGTTCTGCAGCGCGGCGTCGTCCGCCTCGCACTCGGCTTCGTCCTGCTGGGACACGCGGCGAATGTCCTCCTCGTACTCTCCGGAGGCTCGGCGCGCCGCGGCGTGCCGCTGGCGGACGCGTCCCGCGCTCCATCGGCCGATCCTCTCCCGCAGGCGTTCGCGCTCACCGCGATCGTCATCGGCTTCGCCATGACCGCTTTCCTGCTCGCTCTCGCTTATCGTGCCCGCGACGTCGTGGGCGAGGACGACGTCGAGATCGAGGAAGACTCCTCGTGAGGCATCTCCTAGGGCTAGTCGTGGCGGCGCCGCTCGTCGCAGCCTCGGCCGCGGTGGTGCTCCGGCACCGCGTCCCTTGGCCGCGGGTCTTCGGGTTCGCCGCGATCGGCGCGCAACTCGTGATGGCCGTGCTCCTGGTGAGGGCGACCGCCTCCGGCGGGGTCGTGGCGCTGCGCGTCGGCGACTGGCCCGCGCCCTTCGCGATAACCCTGGCTGCGGACCTTTTCTCCGCTCTGATGCTTCTGGTCGCCGCCGCCATGGTCGCCGTCTGCACCGCGTTCGCCGTCGCCCGGGGCGACGATCATCAGGCGTTCTTCTATCCGCTCGTGCTCGTTCTGTCGGCCGGCGTCGCGGGAGCGTTCGTCACGGCCGATCTCTTCAACCTGTTCGTCTTCTTCGAGTTGATGCTGATCGCGTCCTACGTGCTGCTCACGCTCGGAGGACGCATCGGTCAGCTGCGCGCCGGAACGGTTTACGTATCGGTCAACCTGCTCGCCTCGACCCTGTTCTTGATCGCGGTAGCGGTGATGTACGGGGTCACCGGGACGGTCAACATGGCCGCGCTCGCAACCGAGGTGTCGCGGTCGGGAGCGGCGACGTTCGCCGGGGCGCTGCTCCTCGTCTCGTTCGGGATGAAGGCGTCACTGGTCCCGGTCCACGGCTGGCTGCCGGTCTCCTATCCGCAGGCGCCTCCCTCGATCGCGGCGCTCTTCTCGGGCCTTCTGACGAAGGTCGGCGTGTATGCCCTGTTCCGCGTCTATTCGATCGTCTTCGCGGGCGAGGCGTCGTTCCGGCCCGTCCTCCTGGTAGTGGCCGGCGCGACCATGCTCTTGGGCGTGTTCGGCGCGGTCGGCCGCGACGGGATGCGCGAGATCCTCTCGTTCCACATAGTGAGCCAGGTCGGCTACATGATCATGGGCCTCGGGTTGTTCGGCACGCTCGGCCTCGCGGGGGGCATCTTCTACGTGTTGCACCACATCGTCGTGAAGACTTCGCTGTTCCTAGTGGCCGGAGCGGTCGAGAGCGAGGAGGGGACCGGCGTATTGGACCGTCTCGGGGGCATCGCGCTCAGACGCCCGTGGCTCGCGGCGTCGTTCGCGGTGGCCGCCTTCTCCCTCGCCGGGCTGCCGCCGTTCTCCGGCTTCTTCGCCAAGCTCGCTCTCGTCCGCGCGGCGGTCGAGGACGGCGCCTACGCGATCGCCGCGGTCTCGATCCTCGTCTCCTTCTTCACCCTGTTCTCCATGTTGAAGATCTGGAACGGGGTTTTCTGGGGTGAGGCGCCGCAGGCGTCGCGGGAGCGCGTAAGGGGAGCGCGCTCTCTCGTGGCGCCGGCGGCCGTGCTGGCGGCCGCGTCGGTCGTGATGGGTCTGGCCGCCGATCGGATGCTCGTGCTCTCGCGTACCGCCGCGACCGTGCTCATGGAGAGCCGTCCCTACGTCGAAGCGGTTCTCGGAGGCGCGTCGTGACGGTCCTCCGCCGCATCCTGCGCGGTCTCATGTTCCTCGGCTACTACGTGCGCGAGCTGTTTGTCGCGAACCTCTACGTCGCGTACGAGGTAGTCACGCCGCGGCATCTGCAGAAACCGGGCATCGTGCGCGTCCCGATCCGAGTGCGGACCGATCTGCAGGTGACGTTGCTCGCGAACGCCATCTCGTTCACCCCCGGCACGCTGACGCTCGAGGTCGCCGACGACCGTAGTGCGCTGTTCGTCCACGTCCTCGTCGTCGAGAGTCCGGACGAGGCGAGAGCCCGCATCAGGGCGCTCGAGGATCGTCTGTTGCAGGTCTTCCGATGATCGACCTGGCGCTGATCCTGCTGTCCGTTTCGTTCCTGGCGGCCTTGGTGCGGGTCGCGATCGGGCCGTCGCTCGCCGACCGCGCGGTGGCGGCCGACGTCGCCTTCTTCAGCGCGGTCGCCGCGGTCGCCCTGCTGGCGATCCGGTTCGAGGCGTACGCCTTCGACGATGCCGTGCTGATGGCGACCCTGTTGGGTTTCGTCGCGACCGCGTCGCTCGCGTGGCTGCTCGGGAGGGGCCGGTGACCTTCATCGCCGAAGCGATGATCGTGCTGGGCGCGCTGCTCATGCTTCTGGCTGCGGTCGGCGTGCTTCGCCTTCCGGACGTCTTCTCGCGGATGCATGCAGGGACGAAGGCGGCGAGCCTCGCGCTCGCGCTGATCCTCGTGGCGGCGGCGGTCCTCACTCCCGATGCCGTGGCCCGCGTCAAGCTCGTCGTCGCGGTGGCGTTCCAGTTCTTCACCGCTCCCGTCGCCGCGCATCTCATCGGCAGGGCGGCATATCGTGCCGGTGTCCCGCTCTACGAGCAGACGCGCTTCGACGAGCTGCGCGGTCACACGTCGGGGCCGCCGGACGGCGAGTAGCGCCCGGCCGGAGAAGATAGGCCTATGGCGCTCCCTGAGGGTTTCGCTCCCGCTACCTCCGCATGGTTCGACTCGACGTTCGCCGCTCCCACGGCGGCGCAAGCCGGCGCGTGGACGGCGATCGCGTCCGGATCCGATGCGCTCGTCATCGCGCCTACCGGTTCGGGCAAGACGCTCGCTGCGTTCCTCTCCGCCATCGACCGTCTCACGACCGAGCCGCCGCCCGAAGAGGGCCGCCGGCTGCGCGTCCTGTACGTCTCGCCGCTCAAGGCGCTGGCGGTGGACATCGAGCGCAACCTCCGGAGCCCGCTGGCGGGGATACGCGCCGCCGCGGAGCGCCTCGGCGCGCCGGTCCACGACGTACAGGTGGGCGTCCGGACGGGTGACACTCCGCCGGAGGAACGGCGCCGTTTCGCGCGGCGACCCCCAGACATCCTGATAACCACGCCGGAGTCACTGTTCCTGCTGCTGACCTCGCGGGCGCGCGACGCCCTCGCGTCGGTCGACACCG
Organism: Actinomycetota bacterium; assembly: GCA_035540935.1. Lineage (GTDB taxonomy): Bacteria > Actinomycetota > CADDZG01 > CADDZG01 > WHSQ01 > DATLFS01. The sequence goes on along the minus strand of DATLFS010000035.1, from coordinate 15,431 downwards.
TGATCGTCGACGAGATCCACGCGCTCTGTGGGTCGAAACGCGGCTCTCATCTCACGCTCAGCCTCGAACGCCTCGATCATCTCGCCCGACGCCGGACGCAGCGGATCGGTTTGTCGGCGACCGTCCGGCCCCCGGACGAGGTGGCTACGTTCCTCTCCGGCGCACCGGGCCGCACCGCGATCGTGGCCCCGGAGGCGGACAAGCGGATCGACCTGACGGTGCGCGTCCCGATCGACGAGATGACCGCGCCGGGGAGCGTGACCGGTGAGGTCCGGAGCGGCGATGCCGCCGGCGCCGTGGAGGAGAGGACCAGCATCTGGCCGCACGTGGAGGCCGAGCTGTTGAGCCTGATCGAGGACCACAAGAGCACGATCGTCTTCGTCAACTCGCGCGGGCTCGCGGAGCGCCTATGCGCGCGCCTCAACACGCTCGCGTCGGAGAAGCACGACGAGGAGATCGTCGTCGCGCGCTCTCATCATGGATCGGTTGCCCGCGAACAGCGGGTCGTCATCGAGGAAGACCTCAAGGCGGGACGTCTCCCGGCGGTGGTGGCCACATCGTCGCTCGAGCTCGGCATCGACATGGCGGCCGTCGACCTGGTCGTGCAGGTGGAGGCGCCGGATTCGGTGGCGAGCGGGCTTCAGAGGATCGGCCGCGCAGGACACCAGGTCGGCGCGGTCAGCCGCGGCGTGATCTTCCCGAAGTATCGGGGCGACCTGCTGGATGCGGCGGTCGTCGCGGAGCGCATCCTCGCGGGCGACATAGAAGAGACGCGCTACCCGCGCAATCCTCTCGACGTCCTGGCGCAGCAGATCGTGGCCGCAGTGGCGCTCGACGCCTGGGATGTCGACGAGCTCTTCGCTCTGGTGCGGCGAGCCGCCCCGTTCGGCGATCTCCCGCGCAGCGCCTACGAGGCGACGCTCGACATGCTGGCAGGTCGCTATCCGTCGGACGAGTTCGCCGAGCTGCGGCCGCGGCTGACGTGGGACCGAGCCGCGGGCGAGCTCACGGCGCGCCGCGGGGCCCAGCGGATCGCGGTGACCTCGGGAGGAACGATCCCCGACCGGGGTCTCTACGGCGTCTACCTCGCGACCGAAGGCGGATCGCGCGTCGGGGAGCTCGACGAGGAGATGGTCTACGAATCGCGGCCGGGGGAAACCTTCATCCTCGGGGCGAGCACGTGGCTGATCGAGGACATCACGCACGACCGCGTCCTCGTATCGCCCGCGCCGGGGCGGCCCGGGAAGATGCCGTTCTGGCACGGCGACGCGCGCGGCCGCCCGTACGAGCTCGGGCAGGCACAAGGCAGGTTCCTGCGCGGGATCGGCGAGGACACCGCCGGGGTCGAGGCACGCCTCGAGGCGGCGGGACTCGACGAGCGGGCGCGGCGGAACCTGGTTGACTACGTCGTCGAGCAGAAGGCCGTAACGGGCGTTCTGCCGGACGACCGCACGATCGTCGTCGAGCGGTTCAGGGACGAGTTGGGGGACTGGCGCTTGTGCGTCCATTCGCCTTTCGGCGCGCAGGTCCATGCTCCATGGGCGCAAGCGATCCAGGCACGGTTCCACGAGAGGCTGGGCGTCGAGGTGCAATGCATCTACGCCGACGACGGCATCGTCGTGCGGATCCCCGATAGCGACGAGCCTCCGGACCCCCACGCGGTCCTGTTCGATCCCGACGAGATCGAGGACGCGGTCGTCGCCTCCGTCGGGTCGTCCGCTCTCTTTGCGGGGAGGTTCCGCGAGTGTGCGGCACGTGCTCTGCTCCTGCCGAAGCGGAACCCCGCCGCGCGCCGACCGCTCTGGCAGCAACGCCAGCGATCGGCGGCGCTCCTCCAGGTGGCGAGCAAGTACGAGTCGTTCCCGATCGTTCTCGAGACGTATCGCGAGTGCCTCCAGGACGTGTTCGATCTGCCGGCGCTGGTCGACCTCATGGCCCGAACGGCGCGCCGGGAGGTCCGGCTGGTCGACGTCGAGACCGCGGCGCCGTCTCCGTTCGCGTCTTCGCTCCTGTTCGGGTTCGTGAGCGCGTTCCTCTATGAGGGCGACCAACCGCTGGCGGAGCGCCGCGCCCAGGCTCTCTCGCTCGACAGGAGGTTGCTCGGCGAGCTCTTGGGGCGGGACGAGCTGCGGGAGCTCATCGACGACGAGGCGCTCGCGAGCCTCGAGCTCGAGCTGCAGATGCTCACGCCCGGCTTCGCCGCTCGGAGCGCGGACGATCTTCACGACATGCTCCTCGGCCTGGGCGACCTGACGTTCGACGAGGTCGCCGCGCGCGCGGCCGATCCCGCCGCCGTACAGGGATGGCTCCAGGAGCTTGAAAGCGCCGGGCGGGCGATCCGCGTGCGCGTGGCCGGCGCGGAGCGCGTCGCTGCGGCGGAGGACGCCGCGCGGCTGAGGGATGCGCTCGGCACCGGCCTTCCGCTGGGGCTCCCGCGCGCCTTCCTCGAGCCGGTCGCGGACCCGCTCGGTGACCTCGTGGGCCGGTACGCGCGGACGCACGGGCCGTTCGATCCCGCCCACGTCGCCGCCCGCCTGGGGCTCGGGGCGGCGATCGTCGCCGAGACGCTCGTTCGCCTCGAACGTGACGGCCGGGTGGCGAGGGGCGAGTTCCGGCCCGGCGGCCGCGCGGGACACGAGGAATGGATCGACGTCGACGTCCTGCGGCGGCTACGCCGCCGCTCCCTTGCGGCGTTCCGGCGTGAGATCGAGCCGGTGCCGCCCGAGGCGCTCGTGCGTTTCCTCCCCGCGTGGAACGAGGTCGGCGCGCACGCGCGTCGCGGATCTGCGGCCGAGACCCTCCTGCGATGCATCGATCAGCTCGAGGGGATCCCCCTTCCGGCGAGTCAACTGGAAAGACAGATCCTCGCGGCGCGCGTTCCGGACCTCGAGCCGTTCGTCCTCGACGGTCTCTGCGCCGCCGGCGAGATCGTGTGGATCGGCGCCGGCGCGGTGGGCTCCGACGACGGCTGGGTGACCCTGGCGAGGGCCGATCGGGCGCCGTTGCTCCGTCCCGACCCGGCCGCCGCAGAGCTTTCGCCTCGAGCCGCCGAGCTGCTGGAGGCATTGGAGGGGAGGGGCGCCTCGTTCTTCCGCGATCTCGCCGCCGGCGTCTCCGGCGTACCCGACGACCGCGAGCTGCTGCTCGCGCTGTGGGAGCTCGTGTGGGCGGGGCTCGTAACGAACGACACGCTGGCGCCGCTGCGAGCCCTGCCGCGCCCGGCTCGCCGCTCGCGCGCCCGAGGCGGCCGGCCCACCCTTCCGTCCCGTACCGCGCCTCCCGCCGCAGTGGGGCGCTGGAGCGTCGCGCCCGCGCCTGCCTCCGACTCCACCCGGCGCGCCCACGCGCTCGCCGCGGCGATGCTCGCTCGCCACGGGGTGGTGACGCGCGGCGCGCTGTCTGCCGAGCGGACGGTGGGTGGCTTCGCCGGCGTCTACCCCGTCTTCAAGGCGATGGAGGAGGCCGGCAAGTGCCGCCGCGGGTACTTCGTCGAAGGCCTCGGCGGAGCGCAGTTCGCCGCGCTCGGCGCCGTCGACCGCCTGCGCACGGATATCGACGCGCCGCCGGTCGTCGTCGCGGCCGCCGACCCCGTCAATCCCTTCGGCGGCGCGCTCCCGTGGCCCGACGCCGCGGGTGGCGCCGCTCGACCGCGGCGCAAGGCCGGCGCGAGCGTCGTCATCTCCTCCGGGTCGCTCGTCCTCTACGTCGAGAAAGGTGGGCGCTCACTCCTCACCTTCGGCGCGCCGGAACATGACGTCGTTTCAGCTGTGGCTGCGCTGGCCGATGCGGCGCGCCGCGGCTCGCTGCCGTCCGCGCTGCACGTTCAGCGCGTCGACTCGCAGCCCGCCGCCGGATCGCCCCTCGCCGACGTGCTGCTCGAAGCCGGATTCCGGCGCACCGCGCGAGGGTTCAGGCTTGCCTGAGGGCGATACCGTCCACCTGACGGCGCGCCGCATGCACGATGCGCTCGCGGGTGAGGTCCTCACGAAGTCGGACTTCCGCGTTCCGCGCTATGCGGAGTTGGATCTCGCCGGGCGGCGCGTGCAAGAGGTCGTCGCGCGCGGCAAGCACCTGCTGGTGCGTCTCGACGACGACCTCACGATCCACTCGCACTTCAAGATGGAGGGGGCTCTCCACCTGCTGCGGCCGGGCGAGCACCTGCCCGGCCCAACGCACGAGGTCCGCCTGGTCCTCGAGACGGAAGGACGCGTCGCAGCGGGGATGCGGCTCGGTGCGCTGGACGTCGTGCCGCGCGGACGCGAGGACGACGTCGTCGGTCCGCTCGGTCCCGATCTCCTCGGCCCGGACTGGGACGCCGGCGAGGCGGTTCGTCGTCTCTCCGCGCAGCGCGACGTTCCCGTCGCCACCGCGCTGCTCGACCAGCGCAACCTCGCGGGGATCGGCAACGTCTACAAGTGCGAGCTGTGCTTCCTGCGCGGGCTCCACCCGCTGACGCCCGTCGAGCTCGTTCCCGACCTGCCGGGCCTCGTTGCCCTGGCCCGCCGCGTCCTGTGGGCGAACCGGGATCATGCCCGCCACGTCACGACCGGCGACCTGAGGCCGGGTAGGCGCCACTGGGTCTACGGGCGGAAGGCGCGGCCGTGTCTTCGGTGCGGAACGACGATCCGCAAGGACGGATGGGGACCGGTGGGCGAGGAGCGGGTGACCTACTGGTGCCCGTCGTGCCAGCCTGCCCACGAGCTCCCGCTGCGGGGATAGGTTGGGCGGTATGACCGAGCGGCGGGTACCGATCAGCGACGTCGTGCTCGCGCGTCGCCGCCTGGAATCCTCCGCCGACACCCTTTCGTGGCTCGCCGAGCTGCTCCGCCATGAAGGCGTCGACCTGATGGAAGCGCCGGAAACGGAGCTGACGCGCGGGACGCCCGTCTACGTCGACGCGGACGCCGACGCGCTCGAGGTGCAGCGCCGTATGGCGCGCAGCCATATCCGCCGGCTTCCGGTGGTGAAGGACGATCAGCTGGTCGGCATCGTCGATCTGCTCGATCTCGCCGAAAGCGAGCATCTATCGACGGACGACCGTCCTCAGTCTTTGGCCGAAGCCGAACCCACGGTGCTCCCTCCACTCGAGCAGGACTAAGGGGAAGGTGGCCGCGGCGCGGTCGCGAGCGCTTCAGCGGTCCTGCGGGTGTTCGCCTCGACGTCGACCATGAGGTGGATGAACTCGGCCATCGCGAAGAACATCAAGGCGTAGAAAGCGACGAACAGGCCTCCGCCTATGAGCATCACGAGAGCTTCCCCGGATGCGCCCTGTGCCGCGCCGGAGACGGTCGCGCCGAGCACGCCGAGGCCGCCGAAGATGATCGTGATCCACGCCAGGACCCGGAATATCCGTGCGATCGTACGAAGCGACCCGTACCGGCTTTCCTGCTGCATGGGATCCCCTTTCATCGACGTCGCGTGCGTGCGGCACAAGCTTTACCCGTGGGGTCTCACCGCGCCACCGGGGGGTACGCTGGACGGTGCCGAAGGCACGCCGACCAGGGTGGGGTGAGCCGATGCAGGACCATTTCCGGGACCAGCTCCCCGACATCGATCCCGACGAGACTTCCGAGTGGATCGAGTCTCTCGAGCAGGTGATCGCGCACTCTCCGTCGCGGGCGCGTTTCCTCATGGGCAGGCTCCTGGCGCACGCGCGCAGCCGGCAGATCGGCCTCCCGCCGATGGTCTCGACCAACTACATCAACACGATCCCTCCGGAGCAGGAGCCGTACTTCCCCGGCGACGAGGAGATGGAGCTCAAGATCCGTCGCATCATCCGCTGGAACGCCGCGGCGATGGTGATGCGTGCGAACAAGAAGTACGACGGCATCGGCGGTCACCTCTCCACCTATGCCTCCGCAGCCAGCCTGTACGAGGTCGGCTTCAACCACTTCTTCCAAGGCAAGGACGCGCCGGGCGGCGGCGACCAGATCTTCTTCCAGGGGCACGGCGCGCCGGGCGTCTATGCGCGCGCTTTCCTCGAGGGCCGTCTGACGCAGGACCGGCTGGATGGGTTCCGGCAGGAGACGAGCGGCACGGGGCTGTCGTCCTACCCACATCCGCGCCTCATGCCCGACTTCTGGGAGTTCCCCACGGTCTCGATGGGGCTAAGCCCGCTGAACGCGATCTATCAGGCGCGCTTCAACAAGTACCTGCACCAACGAGGGATAAAGGACACCTCGCAGCAGCGCGTCTGGTGCTTCGTCGGCGACGGCGAGATGGACGAGCCGGAGTCCATGGCGGCGTTGTCGCTGGCGGCACGCGAAGAGCTCGACAACCTCATCTTCGTCGTCAACTGCAACCTGCAGCGCCTGGACGGTCCCGTGCGCGGGAACGGCAAGGTCATCCAAGAGCTCGAGTCGATCTACCGCGGCGCGGGATGGCACGTGATCAAGGTCGTGTGGGCGCGCGAGTGGGACGACCTGCTCGCGCGCGACTCGGACGGCGTGCTGGTGAACAAGATGAACACCACGGTCGACGGCGAGTTCCAGAAGTACGTGGTCGAGTCCGGCGCCTACATCCGCGAGCACTTCTTCGGGCCGGACCCCCGCCTGAAGAAGCTCGTCGAGCACCTCTCCGACGAAGACCTGCGCCGGTTGCGGCGCGGCGGACACGACTACCGCAAGGTGCACTCCGCCTTCGCCTCGGCCGTCGAGCTGAAGGGCGCGCCGGTCGTCGTCCTGGCCAAGACCGTCAAGGGATGGACCTTGGGCGGTGCGGTGGAGGGACGCAACGTCACCCACCAGGCGAAGAAGCTGTCCGAGGACGAGCTGAAGGCGTTCCGCGACCGGCTCGAGCTGCCGATCAGCGACAAGGAGCTCAAGGACGAGCCCGCCTACTACCACCCGGGCGAGGATTCCGACGTGGTCGAGTACATCCGGGCGAGGCGTCGATCCCTGGGCGGCTACGTGCCGGAGCGTCGCGTTCACCCGGTGCGTGTCGACCTGCCGAAGGACGATCTCTACGCGGAGTTCGCGGCCGGTTCGAAGAAGCAGGGCGTGGCTACGACCATGGCCTTCGTGCGCCTGCTGCGCAAGCTCATGCGGGACAAGAAGTTCGGACCGCGCGTCGTGCCGATCATCCCGGACGAAGCTCGCACGTTCGGCATGGAATCGCTCTTCCCCGAGTTCAAGATCTACGCCGCGCGCGGACAGCTGTACGAACCCGTGGACGCGGCGCATCTCCTCGCCTACCGCGAGTCGCAGCAGGGACAGATCCTCGAGGAGGGCATCACCGAAGCCGGTTCGATGGGGTCGTTCACGGCGGCCGGCACCTCCTACGCCACGCACGGCGAGACGATGGTCCCGTTCTTCATCTTCTATTCGATGTTCGGGTTCCAGAGGATCGGCGACCTCATCTGGTCGTTCGCAGACCAGCGCGGCCGCGGCTTCCTGCTGGGCGCGACCTACGGCCGCACCACACTGCTGGGAGAGGGGCTGCAGCACCAGGACGGGCATTCGCTCCTGCTCGCGGCGACGAACCCCGTCTGCCTGTCCTACGACCCCGCCTGGGCGTACGAGGTCGCGGTCATCGTGAAAGAGGGACTGCGGCGGATGTTCGACGAGGACGAGGACGTCTTCTATTACCTGACCCTCTACAACGAGCCGTATCCCCAGCCGGAGATGCCGTCGGGGATCGAGGAAGGCATCCTCAAGGGGCTCTACCTCTACCGCGGCGCGCCGGACGAGCGGAAGCACCGTGCGCAGCTCCTAGGGTCCGGCACGATCCTCCGCGAGGCGCTGCGCGCGCAAGACCTTCTCCTCGAGCACCATGACGTCTCGGCCGACGTGTGGAGCGCGACCTCTTACCAGCAGCTCCGGGCCGATGGGCTCGAGACGGAGCGCTGGAACCGCCTGCACGCGGAGCAGCCGCGGCGTCAGCCGTACGTCGCTGAGCAACTCGAAGGGCAGGACGGGCCGGTGGTCGCGGTGAGCGACTCGATGAAGGCCGTCCCCGACCAGATCGCCCGCTGGGTTCCCGCACCGTTCGTGCCCTTAGGCACCGATGGCTTCGGCCGGTCGGATCATCGAGGCGCGCTTCGCCGGCACTTCGAGATCGACGCAGAGCACATCGTGGTGGCGACGCTGGCGGCACTGGCGGAGTTCGGCGAGCTGAAGCCCGAGGCGGTGACCGAGGCGATCGAGCGCTACGGGGTCGACCCCGAGCGCGCCTCGGCGCTCCGCTGCGACCTGTGAGGGTTGCCTAGCGCGGCTCCGGCCGGCCGCCGCGCGGATCGGTCTGGAGGTCCTTCAAACCGTTCCACGCGAGGTTCACGAGGTGCGCCTGGACCTCGTCTCGAGATGGTTTGCCGGCATCCAGCCACCATTGCCCGACGAGAGCGACCATCCCTACCAGCGCGCGGGAGTAGAGGGGCGCGACGCGCACGTCGTAGCCGCGCTTCTTGAACTCGCCCGCGAACACATACTCGACCTGAGACGCGATGTCGCCGATGACGCTCGCCAGCGTTCCGGACCCGGATCCGACGGGGGAGTCCCGCACGAGGATGCGGAAGCCGTCGCGCTCTTCCTCGATGTAGCGCAGGAAGGTCTCGGCCGCCCGCTCGAGCATCGCCCGCGGGTGGCTCTCTTCGAGGACGTTCGAGGAGAACCTCGCGACGAGATTCCTCACCTCGCGATCGACCACGACGGCGTAGAGGCCTTCCTTGCCGCCGAAGTGCTCGTACACGACCGGCTTCGTGATGCCGGCGCGCTGCGCGATCTCCTCGATCGAGGCGCCGTCGAAGCCGCGCTCGGCGAAAACCGTGCGCCCGATGTCGAGTAACTGGGCGCGCCGTTCCTGCCCGCTCATGCGGCCTCGCGCCCGCGCGGTCAAAGGACCGCCCTCCAAGTCATCGGCATGAAGGCACCCTAGCCTGGAGGCGACGCGGCCTCGCTCTTCATCGGCCGGTGCGACGCGGCCGCCGCTCATCCGCAACGGTGCCGACGGCCTCCTCGACCGACATCTCGCCCCGTTCGGGGAAAAGCGCGCGCCGGCGCTGGTGCACGAGGAGGAAGACGTCGGCCTCTGTTGCACCCTCGAGGAGGTCGAGCAGTCCTTCGTTGCGGATCGCTTCGATCGTCGGACGGTAGACGTTCTCGAACCATTGTGCGGCCGCTTCCTCCCTCGAGAGGTACGCGCTCCTATGCCGCACGAGATCGAAGGCGTACGCCTTCACGAGCTCGAGGAGCTCGGGGTATCCGGCCGCGCGCGAGAACGGGATGCGCGCACCCGGTCGAGCCGCCGCAAGACCACTGTCTTCCATGAAGAGACGTTCCTGTTCGGCGCGTATGAGGTGGCCGATGTCGGCATCGGCGGGAAGCTCCACGCGGCTGTGTAGCCGCGTTATCTCGGCGTCGATGAACTCGACTCCTTTGTGCTTCGCCAGAGCGACCCGGTGGTGCCCGTCGACCACGAAGTAGGCCTCGCCCACCTGGTAGACGACTATCGGCGGGAAGTCGCCGGCCGGGTAGATGCGGTCGATCTCCAGCCATCGATCCTTCACCTCGTCGCGGAGCGGCAGGAAGTCGCGGTCGAAGTCCTCCGTCCGGTCGGCGCTGCCGACGATGCGTTCGACCGGGATCGCTTCGATCCCCACGTAGCTCCGCTCGAAGGCCGCGAGACGTTGCTCCACCTCGCCCAGCGGGAGCAGCCGCCGTCCCTCTTTCCGCGTCACCGCTCGGCTGAAGCGGCGGTATGCCTCGCGCCGCCGTGCCCGGTCGAATCCACCCGGATCGAAGAGGTGCCGCCAAGTCATCGCGCCAAGCCTCGCGCCAGATGAAGCACCCGGTGCCCGACCGCGTTCACGACCCTGGTCGTCCCGACCCGCCCCTCCGGCCGGCGCGGGCCGTGCGGATGGATGTGACCGTGCACGTGGAACGCCGGCCGAAGCGTCGTGAGGAGCTCGTGGAAGCAGGCGAAGCCGCGGTGTGCCGGGTCTTCCCCGTCGCCGACCCCGCGCGGGGGAGCGTGCGTGACGAGGACGTCGAGCGCGAGGCGACGACGCCGGATGCGGCGGGCGAGACGCATAGCCCTGCGCCGCATCTGTCCCTCCGGATACTGGTTGGGGCCGTCGCGGTAGCGCAACGATCCGCCCAGTCCTGCGACCACGACTCCGGCGGCCTCGGCGACGTCGCCGTCGATGTTCTGTCCCCCCTGCGGCCCGCGCGGCTCGGACCACGAGGACGTGAGGTACGCGAAGGGCGAGAAGCTCTCCGCTCCACCCAGAGCCGGATCGTGGTTCCCGGGTACGTAGAGGAGCGGGACGTTGCACACGTCGACGATCTGTTCGAGGGACTCGAACGGGAGATCGCCGCACGACAGAACGAGATCGGGCGAGATAGACCGCAGAGCATCCGGGCGGGGGAGCTCGCGGGGTTCGTCGGCCACGACCAAGATGGTCGTCACGTCATTCGGCGGCGATCGCGGCGCGCCGGGACCTCGTCGGTCGGGTCGATGCGCGCGGCGGCAGCGCGATCAACGCCGCCACGACGAAGCCCGCGTAGACCGCGAGGTTGATCGCGAAGTGGAACCAGACGAGGTCGAAGACATGTCCGGCGAAGCCGGGGTTCACTTTCGCCCCGGTCGTGACGTGCTGGACCACCTTCGCTACATGCTCGACCAGGTGGTAGCCCTGCACGACGCAGGCACCGGCGAGCGCGGCATCCGCCACGCCGCTCGGCCGCCCCCAGCCGTTCCGGCGCCCGGCGACGACGAACAAGAGGGCGAGCAGGACCGCGGCGTTGTAGGCGAGGTGGATCCATTCCGCCTCGACGGCCGGTCCGACGAGGCCGCCTCTGCCGGGGACGCCGTCGAAGCGCACCCGGTAGAGCTGCAGCCAGTGCTCGAGCATGTGGAACGACTGAACCGCGAGCCCGGCTACGACGAGGGGGGTGACCCAGCGCGCGGCGACGCGGCGCTGGCGGCGAGCGAAACCATGCCCCGCCCATCCGGCGAGCGCGACGAGTGCGAGTGACAGAGGGACGACCCAGACGAGGGGCGCGATCCCGCGCCATCCGGCCCCCAGGCGCAACGGCGACCGCTCGCGTAGATGTGAATCTCCGAAGATCCCGATAGGACCTGCGGCCGCTTCGAGACGGTCGCCGCTGCTCGAGGCGCTGGAGTGGTAGTGCACGAGCAAGGCCCATCCGCCGCCCGAGCGCGTTTCGTCCGCGGCCCGGACGTCCGTCACGTGGTTGTCCTCGAAGGCGCACAGGGACATGTCTCCGCAATACAGACCCGCGCCGGCGACGGTCTTGACGTGGTTCCCGATCGCGATGCCTTTGCTCATCTCGGTGATCGAGATCGCGTGCTTCGTCGTGCCGCCCACCACGTTGTCATCGAACCGAACCCGCGACACGTGCGCGACGATGCCTTCCTGCCCGCCGGACACGCTCGAGCCTTCGACGACCACCCTGCCTTGATGCTCCGAGTTGCGGATCTCGATGCCTTGGGCGAGCGGGCTGCGCAATGAGCGGACGTGTACGTCGTGGATCCGCGCCCCGGCGCCCGCGACGTCTATGCCTTCCATGAGGCTTCGTGCGATCGACAGCGACTCCAGACGAACATCCCGAGCTTCCCGCACGGCGACGCCCGTCTCGCCCCCGACGACCTGGAGGTCGCGCACCACGACTCCGTCGGCCGTCACGGTCACGACCGCGTCCTCTGTGGGCGGCGCGGCGACCACGCTGCCCTTCGATCCGGTGAGTGTGACGGAACGGTCGATCACGATGGGGCCACGGTGCACGCCCTCTTCGAGCCGCAGGATCGACCCGCGCGGGGCGTCGTCGAGAGCTTGCTGCAGGTCTGCGCCTGCGGGAATCGTGCGCACGCGGTCGGGCGCGAGGGCTCCCGCCGCCGCGGCCGCCACGAGCGCGAGAGCGGCGACGCCGAGAGCTCGCCGCACGGGCGTCATTTCACAGAGCCGGCGAGGAGGCCCTGCACGAAGTAGCGCTGGAACGCGAAGAAGACGATCAGCGGGACGATCATGGAGAGGAACGCTCCGGGCGCGATGACATCCAGGTTCGAGCCGAACTGCCGCATCTGCTCGCGGATCACGACGGTGATGGGCGACGCCTCGCCCGCGGTGAACACGAGCCCGACGAGGAGGTCGTTCCAGACCCATAGGAACTGGAAGATGAGAAGCGATGCGATGGCCGGCATGCCGAGCGGCAAGATGATCCTCGAGAAGATCTGCCATTCCGACGCTCCGTCGATGCGCGCCGCTTCCAGCAGCTCGTGCGGGATACCGATGAAGAAGTTGCGTAAGAGGAAGATGGCGAACGGCAACCCGAAGGCGACGTGGAAAGCGATCGCCGCCCAAGTCGTGCCGAAGATGCCGATGTCGCCGAACAAGCGCGCCGCCGGGATGAGGGCCATCTGGAGCGGCACGACCAGGAGCATGATGACGAAGACGAACAGCGCATCGCGTCCCTTGAAGTCGATCCACGCAAAGGCGTAAGCGGCGAGCGCCGCCAGGAACACGACCAGCAGGACGGACGGAACCGTGATGTACAGCGTGTTCAGCAACCCGCGGACGATGTTGTCGTTCTCGAGGATCTGACGGTAGGGGTCGAGGGTCAGCTGACGCGGCTCGCTGATGGCCGTCCACCATCCCGTCCTGGAGGCGTCTGCGACCCGCCGGAAACTGGTGACGAGCAGGCCGAAGGTGGGAGTCATCCAGAAGAGCGCGATGAGGATAAGGAAGACGTGAAGAGGCCCCCGCCCGAGCGCGCGGGCGATCCTCCCGGCGCGCGTCTGCGGTTCCGTGCCGGCGATGTCGAGGTCGACCGCGCCCATCAGACGTCCCTCCTGAAGCGCTTGATGTTGAGCACCATCACCGGAACCACCAGGATGAAGAGCAGAACGGCGATGGCGCTGCCGGCGCCGAAGTCGGTGGCGCCGAAGGCGGTCCGATACATCTCGAGGGCGATCACGTTCGCCTCGTTCTGCACCGCTCCGAGAGCCATGACGTACACGATGTCGAAGATCTTGAGCACGTTGATGAGGAGCGTCACGAACACCACCCCCAACACCGGCGCGAGGAGGGGCAGGGTCACATGACGGAACGTCTGCCATTCGTTGGCGCCGTCAACCCTCGCCGCTTCGAGAACGTCGCGGGGGAGGGCGGCCAGGCCGGCGCCGATGACGACGACCGCGAAGCCTGCCCACATCCAGCAGAAGGCGCCGATGATGGCCGGGGTCGCGAGTGACGGGCCCAGCCAGCTGACACCCGCGAAGCCCGTGGCAAAGTTGGAGGGAGCGAGGCGCAGCGTGAACGGGCCGCCTTCGACCTCCTCGAAGACCACCGTTCCGTCGGATTCGCTCTGCTCCGTGGCGACGACGTCTCCGTTCGCATCGATAAGCTGCACCTCCGCCGCCGGCAGTCCCAGCTCGTCCTGCTCGACGACCCCGACCTCACCTCCCCCCGGTTTGAAGTCGCGCCAGACGACCGCGCCGACCTCGTTCGGTCCCACCTCCGGCTCCTGCGCCTGCGTCGCCTCCTCCGGGACCTCTTCTTCGAGGATCGCGGTGAGCGCGAGGCGCGCGACGCCGCCGGCCTCGACCGACTCGGTCGTCGCGAACCCTCCGCCGTCGGCCGGTTCGAGGCCGCTCTGCGGTAGGACGTTGGCACCTGCGTACGGCCCCGGCCCGGAAACGGCGTCCGCGGCCGCGCCGAGGGTGGCGTTGATGAGACCCCGCTGGCGGTCCTCCTCGTACATCAGCCGCCAGATGACGCCGGTGGCGAGGAAGGAGATGGCCATCGGCATGAAAACGACCACCTTCACCGCGGTCGAGTACCTGACGCGTTCCGTCAGAAGAGCGAACATGAGCCCGAGACCGGTGATGATCGCGGGTGCGGTGGCCACCCAGATGGCGTTGTTCTTGATCGCGGTGAGGATGCGCTGGTTCGAGAACATCGCCTGGTAGTGCTCGAAGCCGACGAAGTCCCGCTGCCAGGGGTAGCCCGCCTGGTTCGCCTGGAAGCTCTGCGCGATCGTGTCGATCGTCGGATAGACGACGAGCGCGCCGAGGAGCAGCGCGGCGGGCGCCAGGAACGCACCGGCCATCCACCGCTTCGAGCCCCCCGGCGGAGCGTCGGCGCGCCGCTTCTTGCGCGGCGCGCCGACGGCAGCATCCGACCGTGCTTTTTCGGGAGGAGGTCGGTCCGATGGAACCTGGACCGGAGCCTTTCCCATGTCTCCCTCCCCTCGCTACTTACCGAACGCTCTCTGCGCGTCCTTCTCCAGCTGCTGCGCGACGGCCTGCGCATCGTCGGGGTTCTTGAGGAAGTCCTGGAAGCGCAGGAACAGCCCACGTCCCGGGGTGCCGCCGAACTCCGCCGGTTGCAGGTCGGACAGGTCGAACCTGAACGTCTCCGCCTCGGCCACGGCCTGCGCCGAACGAGCGGTGATGTCGTCGGGATACACCGATGGGTCGAGGTTCTGGTTGGGGGAGGTGAACCCGCCTCGTTCCGCCCAGATCTGCGCCGCCTCGGGCGTCGCCAGGAACGCGAGGAGTTCCTGCGCGGCCTCGTTGTCGGTGAGAGCGACCGCGACGTCACCACCGCCGACGACGGCAGGTCCGGAGCCGTCGATCGACGGGAAGTCGAAGAAGTCGAAGTCCGTCCCGGCCTCCGCACCAGCCTCACCCGCGATGATGCCGGCCACGAAGTCGCCTTCGTAAACCGTGGCCGCCTTAGGCGGCTGCGCGAACACCTGCGTCACAGAGGTGGGGAAATCCGTGTTGAGCGCGCCGCGGGCTCCGCCGGCGATGTTCGCGTCGTCGCCCACGAGTTCGGCGAAGGTCTCGAGGGCGGTGATCACGCTGTCGTGCGTCCACGGGATCTCGTGGTTCGCCAGCTGGTCGTAGAGCTCCGGTCCCGCGGTGCGCAGGTAGATGTTCTCGAACCAGTCCGTGAGGACCCAGCCGTCTGCCCCGCCGATCGACACCCACGGCGTTCCCGATGCGTTCACGGTGGACGCGGCGTCGAGCATCTCGTCCCAGTCACTCGGTGGCTCGACGCCGGCCTGCTGGAAGACGCTGGTGTTGTACCACCACGTCGACTTGTTGGCGGCCTTGAAGTAGACCCCGTAGAGCTCGCCGTCGACCGACCCGAGGTCGGTCCATACCGGGGCGAAGTTCTCCTCGAGCGCGGCGGAGACGTCTTCGTTGGCCGCTACGAGGTTGCCCGCCGACGCGAGATCGCGCATCAGGCCCGGCTGAGGCAGCATCGCCACGTCGGGGGGACTCCCGCCCTCGATCTGCGTGCCGAGGAAGGCGCCCACGTCGTCTCCGGTCGAGTTGTACTGCGTCTCGATGCCCGTCTCCTCCGTGAAGGCATCGAGCACCGCCTCGAAGCTTGCCTGCTCCTCGCCGGTCCAGACCGCGACGACGTTGACGCTGCCGCCACCGCCGTTTTCGCCGCCACCACC
>DATLFS010000034.1:0-14551 GCA_035540935.1 Actinomycetota bacterium | reverse complement strand
GTGGCTCACCGCCCGGCGCGCCCTCCGCTGCCGTAGCGCCAGCTCGTCGCCCCGGCATGCCTCGAGCGCGGTGCTGCGCGCCTTCTGCCTCAGCACCTGGAAGCTCTCTTTCTCGGCCACCTGCAGGAGCTCAGAGGCCGATCCAGGAGCGACCTGCTCCGCCCGGGCTATCTCGGCCGCCTGGTCGAGCGACACCCGCCCCTTCCTGAACGCCTGCTCCACCTGAGGAGCGTCCCTCAGGGCGCGCCCGGTCTCGACGGCGGCTCTCGCCTTGCCGATCGAGGTGCCGGTGGCGCGAGCCACCCGCTCGACGTCACCCACCTTGCGCGAGAGAGCCGCCGTCCCGTAGGCGCCGAGCTTCTCGACCTCTCCGTAGAGGGCGAGGCACTCCCTCGGGAACGAAGCCTCCATGCGCTTGGGCTCGAGCGATGCGTTGCACCGCCTCAGCAGCGAGATCGCCTGCTTCAGAAGCCCGACGTCCACGACCTCATCTTGACGAGGGGGTGTCACGAGGACGCTTCGCTAGCCCTTCGTCAGCCTCCGGCCGATGACGTACCTCTGGATCTGGTTCGTTCCCTCGACGATCTGCAGGCCCTTCGCCTCTCGCATATAGCGCTCGACGGGATACTCGGTGATGTAGCCGTAGCCGCCGTGCAGTTGCACCGCGTCCGTCGTGACGCGCATCGCCATATCGGTGCAGAAGAGCTTCGCCTGCGCCGCCTGCACGGCGTAATCCTGTCCCGCGTCGCGGAGACGCGCGGCGTGGTGGAGCAACCTGCGGCCCGCCTCGATCGCGGTCGCCATGTCGGCGAGCATGAACTGGACGCCCTGATTGTGGTTGACCGGACGGCCGAACTGCTCGCGCTCGGAGGTGAACCTCACCGCCTCGTCGAACGCCGCTTGCGCGACGCCGACCGCGCAGGCGGCGATGCCCAGGCGTCCGGAGTCGAGCGACGCCATCGCGATCGCGAAGCCCTGCCCCTCTTCACCCAACCGCCGGTCGGCGGGCACCTCCACGTCGTCGAGCGCCAGCATCCACGTGGGCGACGATCTCCAGCCCATCTTGTCTTCCTTCTTGCTGCCGCCGAAGCCGGGCGTGCCCTTCGCCAGGAGGAAGGCGCTCACGCCCTTCGGTCCCGCATCGCCGGTGCGCGCCATCACCAGCACGATGTCGGCCTCGTCTCCGCGGGTGCAGAACACCTTGCTGCCGCTGAGGACGTAGCCGTAGTCCGAGCGAGCCGCCTTCGTCGAGAGAGCGGCGGCGTCCGACCCGGAGTGCGGCTCCGACAAGGAATAGGCGCCGAACCACTCGCCGAGCGCCAGCTTCTCGAGGATCTCCTTGCGCTGCGCGTCGGTGCCGAACTCGTTGACCGCGAAGGAACACAACGTGTGGACAGAGAGACCGATCGCGAACGACAGATAGGAGCGCGCCAGCTCCTCGACGACGAGGAGGTAGGTCGAATAGGGCTGGCCGCCTCCACCGAATTCCTCCGGGAACGGGATGCCCGTCAGCCCCAGCTCGGCGAGCTTGCGGTAGAGAGGGAGAGGGTCCTCGCCGCGCTCTTCGTACTCCGCGGCCCGCGGCGCGAGCTCCTGCGCGCCGAACTCCCGTACCATCTGGATCAGCGCGCGCTGCTCATCGTCGAGCAGCCGGATGTCTCCGGGCATGCGCGGAGTCTACGCCGCTGAGCCCCGCCGAACGACGAGCGAACGGACGAGAGACGCGTATGAAGATCGAAGACCGGAAGGGCGACCCTCTTCCCGAGGCCACCGTCACCGTCGACGCGGAAGAGATCATCGATCTTCTCCAAGGCCTCGCCGACGTGATCGAGGCCAAGCGGGAGCACTTCCACTTCGCGCAGCCCGGAGGTCCACAGCTCGTTGTGCGTCTGCGCGAGGGCGAGGACGATCCGCTCCGGCGGCAGATGGACTGGTGGTTGGGACCGCTGGTCCTGCTGGTCACGCTCTTCTCGATCGTCGGGTTGGTGACGGTCGTACGGTGGGCGGCGGGACTTCTGTCGTGACGGGTCCCGGGGCGCGGACGGCCGCGCTCGACCGACTCTTCTCCTCCACTCCGAGCGATCCCCTCGACGTCCTGGTCGTGGGTGGAGGCGCGACCGGCGCCGGAGCGGCGCTCGACGCTGCGGCGCGTGGCCTCAAGGTGGGTCTCGTGGAGCGCGCCGACTTCGCCTCCGGAACGTCGAGTAAGTCCTCGAAGCTCGTGCACGGCGGCCTGCGCTACCTCGAGCAACGCGAGTTCGGCCTCGTCCGGGAGGCGGCGACCGAGCGGGATCTGCTGCGGCGCCTCGCCCCCCATCTGGTAGAGACCCTGCCGTTCGTGCTCCCGATGGCGCGGCGCAGGATGCGTGTGAAGTTCGGCGCCGGTCTGTGGGCGTACGACGCGCTCTCGTCGTTCCGCAGCATCCAGTTGCACAAGCACCTGTCTCCGGAGCAGACGGAGGAGATGCTGCCCGCTCTGCCGCAAGACAAGGTCAGCGGGGGCTTCCTGTATGCCGACTGCAAGACGGACGACGTCCGGCTCGTCATGGAGATCCTCATCGCCGCGGCACGCCGCGGCGCGACCTGCGCGAACTACGCACCGGCGGTCGACATCGACGGCGGCGAGGCCGGCTGCGCGGTCGTCGTGCGCGACGAGGTCACCGGTGAAGAGCATCCGGTCCACGCACGGCGCGCCGTCGTTGCGGCGGGCGTCTGGGCGGACCGCGTGGAGCGGCTCGTCCGCCGCGATGCTCCCGAACGCTTGCGGCCCTCCAAGGGCGTCCACCTCTTGTTCTCTCGCGCCGACCTTCCCGTCTCCGACGCCGCCGCGCTGATCCCGGATGTCAGCGGTGAGCGCATGCTGTTCGTGATCCCGTGGCACCACGTCGTGCTCGTCGGCACGACCGACACGCCCTACTCCGGCGAGCTCGCCCGGCCGACGGTCGACGATGAAGACCGCAGCTATTGCCTCGAGGCGATCAACCGTATCTTCGACGTGGAACTCACGCCCGAGCACGTGGTGGGCGCGTACGCGGGTCTGCGGCCGCTCGTCGCGGGCAAAGCCGGCGCCACCGCCGACCTCTCGCGGCGGCATCGCGTGTACGAGCTGGGGCCGTCGGTGGTCGGTATAACCGGCGGCAAACTGACGACGTGGCGGCGCATGGCGGCGGACGTGGTCGACTCCGTCGCCTCGCAGATCGGTTGCTCCGCGCGCAGCTCGACACGCAACATCCGTCTCGGATCGAGCGACATCGTGCGACTCTCGCTCGCCGTCACGCGGCGCGCCGCTCTGCTCGGGATCGACGATGCGGGGGTCGCGTCCCTCGTCAGGACCTACGGCGACCGCTCGCTCAACGTGCTGGACATCGCCCGGGAGGAAGACTCCGCGGCGCCGCTCGTCGAGGGCCAGCCCGCGATCGAAGCGGAGGCCGTTTACTGCGCTCGCGCAGAGATGACGGTGCACCTCGAGGACTTCCTGGCGCGCCGGACGCGGCTCGCGCTGACGGATAGGTCTGCCGGCACCGAGGGAGGGCGCGCGGTGACGATCCTGGGTGACGAGCTGGGTTGGAGCGGGGACCGCCGCGCCGCAGAGAACGAGGCGTACCTGGACGCGATCGGATCGGAGCGCGGGCTCAGGACGCGGGCGACGCGGTGAGCATCCCGAGCCTCGAGCACGAGATCGCTTTCGTGCCCTCCTTCGACGGCAGCGTTCTGGCCGTCCACCCTCTCGCCCTCACCGACAGGGATCCCCTGCTGATGGTTCCCCCCGCCGGCCCGGATCTGTCTCTGTGGCGGCCGACGCTGCGAAGGAGCGTGACGCACCGCGGCGCCCTCACGTGGGACCTCCGCGGCCTGCACGCCTCCTCTCCCCCGGCTTCGGATCGCATCGACGCCGCGGCGCACGTGGAGGACGCTGTGGCGGTTCTCGACTGGGCCGACGTGGCGGGCGCCCACGTCGTGTCGTGGGGAACCGGGACGAGGATCGCGGTGGAGCTCGCCCGCGCTCATCCGGAGCGCGTGCTGTCGCTCGCGATCGTCTGCGGGACGCACGGGTATCCGGCGCGCCTCCTCGGGCGCCTCGACCCCACCGGCCTCCTCCCCCTGGCGGCGGGTGTGGGCAAGCATTTCTCAGGCATCGTCGGCGGTGGGCTCCGGAAGGTCGTGGCGCGCCCCGAGATCGCGGGCCTCGTGAGGCAGTCCGGCCTCGTCGCGGGAACGGCCGACGTCTCCGCGCTGGTCGACATGCTGCGGGCGATCTCCGCCTGCGACACGAAGCGCCTGCTGGCCATCCTGGAGGCGCTGGCGCGCGACGGCGGGTTCGCCGGAGGCGGTCGCGTCGCTGCCCGTGCCCTTGTCATCGCGGGCGATCGCGACTTACTCGCGCCGAAACGGCGCGTTCGCGATCTCGCCGATGCGGTCGGCGCGGCCAGGATCGAGGTTTACGAGCGCGCGACGCACTTCCTCCCGCTGGAGCATCCGATCCGGCTGGCCGCCGACCTAGAGGCCCACGCGGGAGCTGCCGCCTAGACCTTCAGCCGGATCACGTCGCGCAGGATCTCGAAGCGCGCCGGTGTCGTCCCGAGGACCTCTCCGTCGGCCTCGACGAGCATCGGTGGATCCGTCTCGATCGAGAGACGCGCCCGCTTGGCTTCGAGGATGTCGGGATGAGGAACATGCTCGCCGCGGAACACCTTCGGCATGATCGCGATCGCCTCGCGCTTGCGGGCGTGCTCGATCTGGACGTCGAGCAGCCCGTCCGTCGGCGCCGCCTTCGGCGCGATCTTCATGCCGCCGCCGAAGTACTGGCCGTTCGCCACGACGAGGTTGTTCATCGTCCCCTCATAGGTGCGGTCGACGAGGTCGACCTTCACTCGGGCGGCCCGATGCCGGAGGACGGCCAGCCAGAAGGCTACGAGGTAGACGGCGGGTCCGAGGGCGCGCGGCAGCCGCGCCGCGCGTGCCACCACCGCCGCGCCCAGGCCGACCTCCGCGATGTTCGGGAAGTACCTCACCTCTTCGTTGCCCCCGCGAGTGAAGGTGACCTTCCCGATGTCGATGGGGAACGACCCACCGCCGTCCAGGTGCGCGACCGCGTGCGCCGGCATCGCCGGCAGGCCGAACGTCTTGATGAAGTCCGACCCCGTACCCGCGGCGACGACCCCGAGCACCGCCTCCGGGTCCACCGGGCGGTCGTCGCGGATCATCCCGTTCACGACCTCGTGGATCGTTCCGTCGCCCCCCATGGCGACGATGAAGCGCGAGCCGGCTTCGAGCGCGGCGCGGGCGATCTCGGTCGCATGACCGGCCCGCTGCGTCTCTACGATCTCGTAGGTCAAGCCGCGCTCGTCGAGGGCCCGGCGCACGTCCGGAAGAGCCCGCGCGACGCCGCCCTTCCCGGCGCGCCCGTTGCACACCAGCGTGATCGGCCCGAACGGGGATGTCACAGACCCAGCACCCCCGGGTTCATGATGCCTTTGGGATCGATCGCCCGCTTCACCCGGCGCAGGACCTCGTACCAACCGTCGGTCTCCTGCTCGATCCACGGCGCCCGGACGCGGCCGATCCCGTGATGATGGCTGATCGTCCCGCCCGCCTCGAGGCATGACTCCATGCCGGCGCTCCACCACCGGTCGAGCGCTTCCGCCGCGGCGTCGTCGTCGGCACATGCGGCTCCTAGCGTGAAGTAGAGGCAGGCGCCGTCGACGTAGACGTGCGACAGGTGACAGGCGACGAAGGTCGCTTCCACCGCCAGCGCCTCCTTCATCCGCGCGTACAGGTGCGGGATCGTCGCCCACGAGGCCGCTACCTCCATCGTGTCCACGACCCCGTGCGGTCCGAGGAGGCTCTCCCCCGCCATGACCGAGCGGAACTCGCGCACCGCGTCGTTCCGGTGCTTCCACCAGTGCTCGCCGAGGGCACCGTTACCGCGCCGGCCGCCCGCGACCGCTTCTGCCGCCTCCGCGCGCGCCGGCGCGTCCTCGCCTTCGAAGGCCACGAGCAGGAGAGGGCCGACCGGCTCGTCCGGATGGGCGCGGAGGAAGATCGCCGCGTCTTCGTCGTCGTACAGCCTCACGACGACCGGGTTCAAGCCGCTCTGCGCGATCCGGCGACAGGCCGCGATCCCGTCGAGCGTCGCGTCGAAACGGAGCACGATGGTGGAGCGCTCTCCCGGCGAGGGGTGGATCCGCAGCGTCGCCGCCGTCACGATGCCGAGTGTTCCCTCGGCACCGATCATCAGGTCGGCGACGTTCGGCCCCGTCGCGCGACGCGGCGCAGCACGCGACGCGGCGATGTGGCCGCCCGGCAGCACGGCCTCGAGGCCGGCGACCATGTCCTCGATGCCCCCGTAGCGCGCCGAGAGCTGCCCGCAGGCGCGCGTCGATACCCAACCTCCGACTGTCGAGAGCTCGATCGACTGCGGCTCGTGGCCCAGCGTCAGCCCGCGCGAGGCGAGGAGGTCCCGCAGCGCCGGACCGGTGACGCCGGCTTCGGCGGTGACGAGCCGGCTGTCTTCGTCGAGGGCGCGGATGCGGTCGAGGCGCGATGTGTCCACGACTATGCAACCCGCCGACGCGATGCCGCCGACGACCCCTGAGCCCCCTCCGTACGGAACGACGGGCGTCCCGGAACGCTCCGCGTCGTGCAGGATCTCCGCCACCTCCGACACGGAACCGGGACGCTCGACGCGCTTAGGCGGATCCGGCGGCGCGCCGCGGCGTCGTGCCAGGAGCGCGGCGGGCGTCCAGTCATGAGCGAAGTCGGAGCTGTCCTCCACCCTAGGGGGCGACCCGTTCCACGATCGTGGCGATCCCCTGTCCGACGCCTATGCACATCGTGGCGAGGCCGTACCGCGCCTCTCTGCGGTTCATCTCGTGCACAAGGGTCGTGAGTATGCGGGCACCGGAGCAGCCGAGTGGGTGACCGAGGGCGATCGCTCCGCCGTTGACGTTCACTGTGGCGGGATCGAGGTCGAGCTCCCGTATGCACGCGAGCGACTGCGCCGCGAACGCCTCGTTCAGCTCGACCAGGTCGAGGTCGTCCACCTCCAGCCCGGCGCGCCGCAGCGCCTTCTGCGTCGCCCGCACCGGGCCTATGCCCATCACCCTGGGCTCGACCCCGGAGACGGCCGTCGCCACCACCCGCGCCATCGGCCGCAATCCCGCCGCGGAGGCCGCTTCCTCCGACGCCAGCAGCACGGCCGCGGCGCCGTCGTTCACCCCCGACGAGTTGCCGGCCGTGACCGAGCCCCCCGCGGCGAACGCGGGTCGCAGGGAAGAGAGCTTCTCGATGGACGTGTCCGGGCGGGGTGGCTCGTCCTGGTCGATCACGAGAGGGTCGCCCTTCCGCCGCGGCACCTCGATCGGGACGATCTCGTCTTTGAAGCGCCCCTCGTCGCGCGCCGCGACCGCCCGGCGGTGGCTCTCGAGCGCGAACGCATCCTGCTCCTCCCGCCCGATCCCCCACCGCTCGGCGACGTTCTCGGCCGTCTCGCCCATCGAGTCGACGCCGAATCTCTCCTCGAGGCGCGGGTTTACGAACCTCCATCCCAGGGTCGTGTCGTACATCTCCTGACGCCGCGCGAAGGCGGCATCGGCCTTCTGCAGCACGAACGGCGCCCGCGTCATCGACTCGGATCCGCCGGCGACGACGACGTCGGCTTCGCCGCACAGGATCTCGCGGTAGCCGCCGTTCACCGCCTCGAGCCCCGAGCCGCAGAGGCGGTTCACGGTGGCGCCGGGTACCTCCACCGGCAGCCCTGCGAGGAGAAGCGCCATCCGCGCGACGTTGCGGTTGTCCTCCCCCGCTTGGTTCGCCGCTCCCCAGACCACGTCGTCGACGCGGTCGCCCGGAATGCGCGTGCGGGCGAGCAACTCGCGGATGACGTGTGCCGCCAGATCGTCGGGCCGCACCTGTGCGAGCGCGCCGCCGAAGCGGCCCATCGGCGTTCGGACGGCGTCGACGATCACGGCGCTGCGGGTCATCGGCCGATCATCCCACGCAAGCGCGGCCGCTGGATGTCAGACGTCGAGCGACGAGTACGCGGCGACCCCGCGATGGATGCCGTCGATGGCGTCTCGGACGGCATCCGACGCCGGCCCCGGGGCCATGACTTCCTCTATCTGTCGCAGCAGGTCGATCAGCTGCTTGACCCACCTGACGAAGTCGCCCGGCGCGTCGTCTTCGGTCAGGATGAGGTCGAGCGGAGCGCCCGCGGCCCATCGGAACGCCTTGTCCGCCACCCCTGGGTCCGGCTCCCGCGTCAGCTCGAGTCCGCGCGCCTCCTCGTGAGCCTTGATCTCCCCGAAGATGTCGAGGATGTCTTTCCAGGCGCGGAAGGAGTGTTCGGTAGGGAAAGAGGCGACGGGCGGCGGCTCTGGGCCGCGGGTCTCGTACACGAGGGTGCTGCAGACGGCTGCGATCTCGGCCGCGTCGAGGCCGTCGAGCACACCCCGCGCGATCGCCTCCGTGACGAGGAGATCCGACTCGTTGTAGATGCGGGTGAGGACGTCTCCCTTGGCCGTCAGCGACCAGTCGTCGACGTAGCCGAGGTCGTCGAGCACGTGGAGGACCTGCTCGAACCGCCGCGCCAGCGTGCCCGTCCGCCGCCCGATCCGCCTCCGGATACCTCGGATATCGCGCTCGAGTCTCGCGGCGCGCTCGGCGAAGTGGAGGTGGCGCTCCCTGTCGGGGCAGCCGTGTACGGGGTGCTGCTCTACCCGCTTGCGCAGCGTCCGCAGCCCCTTCGGCTCGTCCGGCGCCCTCGGCGGCGCGATGTCGACCTGCTGGAGCCGTCGCGCGAGCTCCCGGCGCGCCTTCGGATCGCGGGCGGAAACGCCCTTCGGCACGTTGAGGCGCGCCGCGGCGCGCGGCGGTTGCCGGAAGTCGTTCACCGTGAGCCGCAGTACCGAACGCTCCTCCGACAGGACCAAGAGCTTCGGGTTGCGCTCGCCGCGGCCACGGGTGACGTCTAGAACCAGGTGTCGCCCCCGCTTCTTGCCGCCGGAGACCACGACGACATCGCCTCTTCCGAGCGCCATCATCGCGTCGGCGATCGCGCCGCCCGACGCGGTCGCACGCGCCCTGGCTTCGGAATCTTTCAGCTTGTCGTGCAGCCGGCGGTATCCCTCGGTGTCGCCCTGGTCGCACTTCATGCGCTCTCGATACGACGCGAGATAGGCCTCGTTCCGCTCGAGGTTCCGCTCGAGCTGAACGACGTCGCGATCCGCCTGGAACTGTGCGAAGGACGAGTTGACGAGGTGCTCCGCGTCGTGACGGTCGTAGTTGCGAACCAGGTTTACGGCCATGTTGTAGGAGGGCTGGAAGGACGAGTTGAGCGGATAGGTGCGGGTCGACGCGAGTCGGGTGATGGTCTCGAAGGGCGTGAATCGCTGCATGAGCACGACACAATGGCCCAGCTCGTCGATCCCCCGGCGCCCGGCTCGCCCTGAGAGCTGCGTGTACTCGCCCGGCGTCAGCAGTTCGTGTCTCTCGCCGGTGAACTTCGTCAGGCTCTCGATCACCACGCTCCGCGCCGGCATGTTGATCCCGAGCGACAACGTCTCCGTTGCGAACACGACCTTGATCAAGCCGCGCTTGAACAGCTCTTCGACGGTCTCCTTGAACGGCGGGATCATCCCTGCGTGGTGAGCGGCGATCCCGTTGACGAGGCCGGAGATCCAGTCGGGATAGCCGAGCACGTCCAACTCTTCGGGCGGCAGATCGGCGACCCTCAGGTCCGCATACTCCATGATGCGGCGCCTCTCCTCGCTGCTGGTGAGCCGCACGTTCTCGCGCAGGCAGGTCTTGACGGCGTCGTCGCAGCCGCGGCGGGAGAAGATGAAATAGATCGCCGGCAGCATGTCCTCCGAGTGCAGGCGCTCGATCACCTCCGTACGGAGCGGCGTGCGTGCCCGTTTCTCGCGCTCTCTCCGTCCCCCGCGGGGAGGGCGCGGGCCGCGCCGGCGCCGACGGTCCAGTTCGACTCCGCGCGGGTTAGGGGCGGCGTCGCCTCCGTTCCGCGTCACGAACATGGGCAGCAGCTCGTCCGCGGCCATGTACCAGTGCCGGATGTCGACGGGCCGCCGCTCCTCGATGATCACCTCGGTCCGGCCGCGCAGCGTCTGCAGCCACTCGGCAAACTCCTCTGCGTTGGAGACGGTCGCGGAGAGAGAAGCCGTCTGCACGTCGACCGGGAGGTGGATCAGGATCTCCTCCCACACTGCGCCGCGGTAGCGGTTCTGGAGGTAGTGGACCTCGTCGAGGACGACGTATTCGAGGTGCGCGAGGCCGTGCGGATCCTCGTAGATCATGTTGCGCAGCACCTCCGTGGTCATCACCACGATCGGCGCGCCGCCGTTGATCGAGTTGTCACCGGTGAGGAGACCCACGCGTTCCGGCCCATAGGCGTCGAGGAAGTCGCCGTATTTCTGGTTGCTCAGCGCTTTGATCGGTGTCGTGTAGAAGGTCCTGCCGCCGCCTCGCACGGACATCCACGCGGCGAACTCGCCTACAACGGTCTTGCCCGCTCCCGTGGGCGCGGCGACCAGAACGGAGGAGCCCGTCTCCAACGCGGTGCAAGCGTGCCGCTGGAAGTCGTCGAACGGGAATCCGTAAGAGGCTTCGAACTCGGCTACGCGCGGTGAGACGTCAGGATCCTGCGTCGTCCCCCGCGCCCTCGTCGCCGGTTCCATCCTGCGCGTCATCTCCCTCGGACCCCGACTCGGTGGAGCCGTCCTCCGACTCGATCTCGAAGCCCGGAGGCATCAGGGCGGCGGTCGGGTCGGCCGGCGGCGGGACGGCCGCCGGGCGCATCCCCAGCTCGGTCCGCTCCGCGTCGAGGAACCGGATCGCTCCGAGCCAGACCTCCGAGGCGCGGTCCCGCACCTCCGCGGCGCGAGCGAGAGCGGCTACGGCATCCTCGCCCTCGAGCGTCGCGGCGAGCTCGTAGGTGCGTGCCGCGGTCGCGTACAGGCCGATCGCCTGGTGCACCACCTGCAGGGAGCCCTCGAGTCCGCGCGGGGCCTCGATCTCGACCGCGCTCGACGCTCCCGCCTCCAGCG
Organism: Actinomycetota bacterium; assembly: GCA_035540935.1. Lineage (GTDB taxonomy): Bacteria > Actinomycetota > CADDZG01 > CADDZG01 > WHSQ01 > DATLFS01. The sequence goes on along the minus strand of DATLFS010000034.1, from coordinate 3,491 downwards.
CCTCCACCCAGTCCGCCGTCTCGTCGGCGAGATCCTCGAAAGCCTGTCCCTCGGCGGCGGTCGGCGCCGCCATCATGCCGGTGCCGACGGGCGCCAGCTCCTGCTGCAGCAGCCGGAGGTCGTCCGCGTAGGCGTCGAGAGCCTGCCGCCGGTCCTCTCTCGCGTTCGCGTCGGCCCGCACGTTCGCCGCCACCCCCGCGATCGCCGCGATCGCGAGCACGAGACCGATCGCCGCCGCCACGCGCCCGCCCGAGGTCCGGTACCAGGGCACGTGGGACGCCTTGTACATCTGAGGCCTGGGAGCGGTGGCCGGGCGCCGCCTGGGGCTGCTTCCGCGGCTCTTCTTCTTGCCCTTGATCGCCATACGGCGCAGGACTATACCCCGGGTTCCTTGCGTCGCTTGAGTGTCGCTGCGAGCAGCAGGATGGTCAGCTCATAGAAGAGGTACAGGGGCACCGAGAGCAACAGCATGGTGTACGGATCCTGACTGGGCGTCACGATCGCGGCGAGGATCACGATGAGGACCAGCGCGACGCGCCGGCCCCGCCGGAGCTGGTCGACGCCGACGATGTCGAGGAGACCGGCGAAGAAGAGGACCACGGGAAGCTCGAACATGATCCCGAATCCCAGGAGCATGAATCCGACGAAGTTCAGGTACTCCTCCGCCCCCAGCCACGGCACGAGGTTCTCGCCGCCGACCGCGAGCAAGAACCGCAGCCCCGTCGGGAGAAGCACGTACGCGAACAGCGCCCCGGCGAGGAAGAGCCCACTCGCGATCACGATGAACGGGCGCGCGTAGCGCCTCTCTCGCTTCGTCAGCGCAGGCACCACGAAGGCCCAGATCTGATACAGCCAGACGGGAGACGACAGCGCGATTCCCACGAGGGCCGTGAGCTTCAGCCGGAACTGGAACGCCCCGATCACGCGGGCGAACTGCAGTCGGCATCCCAGCGGTCCCAGCCGGTCGGGGTCGATGTCGCAGAGGGGACGCTGGAACAGCGAGAAGATCGGCTCGTAGAAGGCGAACACCGCGATCGAGATCGTGATGAAGGCGACCGCCGACTTGATGAGCCTCGTCCTGAGCTCGGCCAGGTGAGCGACCATCGGCATCGTCGCGGCACGCTCGCGCCGGCCGCGGCGCCGCAGGAAGCGCGCCCGACGGCGCCTGAGGTCGTCGGCCCCGGCCATCAGCGCTCGACGGCGTCGGGATCCGCGGGCTTGTCCTTCGCCGGCTCATCGGGCTCTTCGAAGGACTCCTCCGGAACCACGATCTCGTCCCCCTCCTCGTCCTCGACCGCGAGGCCCGTCTCGAACTCATCCCTCACGTCGCCTGCGATGCGACGCAGCTCGGCCGCGTAACGGCCGGCTTGACGGGCGAGCCGGGGCAGCTTGTCGGGCCCGAAGAGGATGAGGGCGAGCGCGGCGATCACGACGAGCTCCATCGGGCCGAGCTGGGGCATCGGGCGAGTCTAGTGCGCCGGCGCCGAACCCCGGCGGCTCACGCGTTGCGGCGGCCGGTGTCCAGGAGGCGGCCGAACCAGCCATCTTGCTGCAGCAGCTGGTGGAACTCGAGGAGGTCGTCGTGCGTCAGCGGCGGTCCCGTCCGCGGCTCGAGAGCCTCCGCGGGGACGTGCACCAGAAGGGGCATCACCCCGCCGGATAGAAGGAGGCGGACGATGCGGTCGTCGGCCGGCTTCTCGACGAAGTCCTTGCATCCCGGGCAGGAGAAGCCGTAGGTGTTGGTCACCGCGATGGCGCCGATGCGCAGCAGGATGTCCTCCGCGGTGAGGTCGACCTCTCCGCAGGCGGGACAGCTGGCTTTGATCGTGGTCATCGTCTCGAGGTCCTTCTCCGACTCGGCATGGTGGCTGCCTTTGCTATCGGCCGCAGCACCGGAAGGTTGAGAGGGAGGAGCGGAAGTTTCGGCCGGGCGCGGGAACATCCGAGGCGAACCGGACGGCCGGTCGCAGGCCTCGGTTCAACCCCGCCCCCGGCGCGCCGATAGGAGGACATGCCGATCTTCAACCGGCCGCGCCCGCCGGAGCCTGGGGCGCCGCCGCCCGCACGGCGCGCCGACCCGCTCGAGGCGGCGCTCAGGGCCGCGGAGGTGCTGTCGGGGGGGATCTCGACGGCCGATGCCGTCGCCGAGATCCGCCGCGCCGCCCTGGGCCTCGTGGGCGCCTCGCACGTCTCGTTGCTCCTGCTTCGGCCCGACGGCCGGACCCTCGAGCTGGTCGCGGCCGGTGGTCTGGCGATACCGGCGCCGGAGGGCTCCTCCCTGCCGGCGGCCGAGGGCGTGGCCGGTCACGTCGTCTCCACCGCGCGCCCGGTGCGGCTGGACGCCGCCGATACGCCGCGCCTCGGCGACCTCGCTCCCGTCGAAGGGGACGGCGAGAGCGTCCTGGTGCCGCTCCGGGCCGCCGGCGACCCGATCGGGGTCCTCCACCTGGCCCTGCCGGCCGCGATGCGGGTCACCGACGACGACGTCCGGCTGATGCAGTTGTTCGCCGATCAGGCCGCCGGTGCGATCCACCGGGCGAGGCTGCAGGAGCGAGCGGAGCGGCGTTCGGGCGATCTGATGGCGCTCGTCGAGGCGAGCCGCGGGCTCGTCGGCGCGCTCGACACCGACGCTCTCCTGCACGCGGTGTTGGAGGGCGGTCTCCGGCTGGCGGGCAGCGACCGCGGCTTCACGTCGCTGTTCCAGGGATCACCCCCGAAGATCGTCCGCGGCGCCTTCCGCGGGTTCGACAAAGCCACGATCGCTCGTCTCGCGGCCGTCGAGGAGGTCGGGCGCGCCGCGGGGTCCGGTGAGGTCGTGGCGCTCGCATGGGAGGACTCCAGCCTGATCGTGGTCGGCTTGGGCTCCACGCGGGCTACCTCGGGCGTATTGGTCGCCGAAGCCGGTGGCGCGGACGTAGCCGATCGCATCGACCTTCTGCGCGCCTTCGGCGGGCAGTGCGCCTCGGCGTTGAGCGCCGCCGATCTTCACACGCAGGTGCTGCGGAAAGAGTCGGAGATGAACTCGATCATCCACGGCGTCCCCTACCCGATCGTCCTCACGGACGCGGACCTGCGCGTGGTCACGATCAACTGGGCGGCCGAGCAGCTGTTCGGTACGTCGTCGGCGTGGGTCGCGGGGGCGTCCGCGGCCGACGCGTTGCCGAACCCGGCGCTGGTCGACCTCCTGAGCGCGCCGGGTGACGTGCAGGGAGAGATCGTCGCAGGATCGCCGGGGCGCACCTACAAGGTCCGCGCCGCGGACGTGCGCGTGCCGGGCGCACCTCGCGGTCGGGTCGCCATCATGGACGACGTGACCTCGGAGCGCGAGATGGTGCAGATGCAGAGGGACTTCGTCGCGATGATCGGTCACGAGCTGCGGACCCCGCTCACCATCGTCAAGGGCTTCGCGCGCACGGCGCTCCGGCGGCCGGAGGACCTGTCGGAGACGGCCAGGGACGCGTTCCAGACGATCGACGCCCGCGCCGGCCAGC
>DATLFS010000033.1:0-17560 GCA_035540935.1 Actinomycetota bacterium | reverse complement strand
GTTCAGGAGCAAGACGTCCCGATGAACACCGTCCTCTGCGTCGCGGCGGTGGAGGCGAAGCTCGACAAGCAGGCGGTTCGCTGGCTGGCGGGGCGGGCCTCGGACGGCATCACGATCTCCGTCCGGCCGGCGCACACCCGCTACGACGGCGACGTCGCGTTCGCGCTGGCCGTACCTCCCGCCGACGGCTCCGACGGCGCGCCCCTCGACCTCCTGGGGCCCCTCGTCACGCAGGCCGTGGCGGACGCGGTGCGGAACGCGGTGCGCTGAGTCAGCCGATCTCGAGCACTACCTTGCCGGTCTGCTCTCCCGCAGCCAGATAACCGAGCGCTTCCGGGCCGTCGGCCAGCGGGAAGGTCCGGTCGATCGCCGGGCGCAGCCCCGTCCCGGCCGCCATGCGCAGCATGCCGGAGAAGTCGGCCGCCGAACCCATCGTCGAGCCGATCAGCTCGAGCTGGTTCCAGAAGAGGCGTCTCACGTCGATCGTCCCCCGTCCACCCGCGGTGGCGCCGGCGACCACGATGCGGCCGCCCTTGCGCAAGGCGCGCATCGCGGGCTCCAGCGCGTCTCCTCCGGCGGAATCCACCACGAGGTCCACGCCGCGCTTGCCCGTCATCCTCCGGACCTCTACGCCCACGTCGTCGCGGCGGTAGTTCACCGCTCCGTCGGCACCCTGCGCACGCGCCCGCTCGAGCTTCTCGTCCGAGGACGACGTCACGTAGACGGCCGAGGCCAGCGGCCGGGCCAGCTGGAACAACGACTGCGCGAGGCCGCCTCCGATGCCCGTGATCAGGACGCTCTCGCCGGGGCGCATCCGGCCGCGCGTGAAGAGCATCCGGTAAGCGGTGACGGTGGTGGTGGCGAGCGCCGCCGCTTCTGCGAAGGAGAGGTGCTTCGGGATCGGATAGACGTTGCTTGCCGGCACGACCACGCGTTCGGCGAAGGTTCCCGAGACGTGCTCCCCCAGCATCCGGAAGGTCGTACAGATCGATTGCTCCCCGGCGCGGCAGAACTCACACGCTCCGCAGGACAGGGCGGGATCGATCACCACCCCCTCCCCGGGGTGAAGCCCCCGCGGAGCGCCCGATCCGACCGCTTCGATCTCACCCGCTCCGTCGGCGCCGAGCACGTGCGGGAAGCGGTGTTCGATACCGAGCTCGCCGGAAGCGGTCCAGATATCGAGGTGGTTCAGCGCGGCCGCGCGGAGGCGGACGACCACCTCGCCCGGTCGCGCCTCGGGCTCGTCCACCTCACGGAGCTCAACCTTGTCGAGTCCGTACTCCTCGATCGCCAGCGCTTTCATCGATCCTCCACCTCGCTCGCCGGAATTGTCGCAGCCTCCCACTAACGTCGTCCTCGAGCCGCACCCCCGGGGCGGATGGAGGAAGAGAAAGATGCCCCGAGCTCAGAAGAAGCCGGCGCGCCCCCTGTGCCGGCGATGCGCCCGTCGCATCCATGTGCCGGCCGGTTGGAGCACCGGCGCCGCCGTGCGACGCCACTACTGGCGGAAACACCGCGACGCGATGGAGCCGCGGCGCTCCGGAGACGGTCGGTGAGCGCCGGGAACGATGTCGGCCGCCTCGTGGTAGCCGAGGTCGGCGCCGTCCTCGGCGTGCTGCGCGATCACCTGTGGCATGACGGTCACGTCGAGGCCGCCGACGTCATCGACGATCTCGTGACGGTGGTCGAGGCGTACCTGCGACGTTCGGCGTAAGGAGCGACGAGCGCGCGGCTACTCCGCGACGACCTCGAGTGCGGGACGATCGTCCTCGTCGAGGTCGTCGTCGAAGTCGGCCACGCGCTCGAGCTTGCCGCGGAAGCGGTCGAGCCGGCGGCGACCCTCCTCGTACTTCGACTGCGTCCGCGTGATGTGCCCGCCGAGCGTGTCGTACTCGGTGGCGAAACGCTCGACATCGGTCTGCAGCCGCCGGCAGAAGTCGAGGATCTCCCGCGCGCCCTCCTCGATGCGAAGGCAGCGGAGGCCGAAGAGCACCGTCTGCAGGTAGCCGTAGAGCGTCAGCGGCGACATCGGCACGATGCGCGCCTCGAGAGCCGCTTCGAAGAGCGGACGCTGCCGGTGGGAGAGCCGCAAGATCTCGGCGTAGACGCCTTCGGCCGGCACGTACATGACCGCGAATTCGAACGTTCCCTCGTCCGGGAGGATGTAGCGCGACGCGATCGCATCTATGTGCTTGTGCACGTCGGAGGCGAAGGCACGCTCTGCGTCGAGTCGTTCCGCGTCGTCCGCTGCGTCGCACATGCGCCGGTAGTTGGCGAGGGGGAACTTCGAGTCGACGCACACGAGGCGGCCGCCGGCCCGCACAACGGCGTCGACGACTACGCCGCTCTCGAAGCGGTGCTGCATCTCGTAAGCCTGGGGTGGAAGAACCTGGCGCAGAAGCTCCTCGAGCAGCGCCTCACCCAGGCCGCCGCGCGCCTTAGGCGGCTTGAGGAGGTCCTGGAGAGAGGAGAACTCGCGCGCCTGCTCGGCGACCGACTGCGTTGCGCGGCGGACGTCGCCGAGCGACTCGAAGATGCCCTGGGCCAGCTCGGTGCTCGTCGCTTGGGTCTGGACCATGCGCGAATCGATCCCTTCGAGGCGCGCCGCCATGCCGGCGGTTTCGGCCGCCATGCGCTCGGTGAGCCCGCGCACCTCGGCCCGCAAGGCCTCGAGGTCGCCCGCGGGCTGCGGCTGCGGCCGGCGCAGCAGGACGGCGGCGGCCAGGACGAGGACGGCGAGGACCAGGGCGATCTCCATAGGTCCCCAGCGTAGAGAGGGGGTGCGACAAGAACCGGATTTGCCGCCCTTCAGGGGCGGGGTCCCACGCGGAACGTGTCGAAGGCGCCGTCTGTGGGGGCCCGCGCCTCGACCAGGAGCGCTCGCCCGATCCTCAGGACCAGGAAGTGGTGGACGGACCGGCAGACGTCGGTCTCGGGTGGCAGCGGGTCGGCGCAGGGGTACAGGGCCGCGCCGCCGCCGCCCGTCACCACGTACGGCACCCCGCCCGCCGTGGCGCGCGAATACAGGTGCTCGTGGCCCGAAAGGACGAGGTCGACCCCGTAGCGCTCGAACCGCGGCGACAGGAGGGCCTGAACCTCACCCGAGGGGCCGTGCTCGGTGCCGGCGGAATAAGGAGGGTGATGGAGGACCGCGATCGTCCAGCGGGCGCTGCGGGCGCGCCGGAGGGTGCGGTCGAGCCACGCCAGCTGAGGCGCGTCGAGGTCGTTCGAGTCGAGCACGACGAAGACGGCCGGCCCGGCCGCGAACGAGTAGTAGCGGCCCTTCATGCCGAAGGCGGGGTCGCCGATCATGTGACGGCCGTGGTCCGTCGCCACGTCGTGATTGCCGAGCGCGGCGCGGAAAGGAACGGCGCGCCGGAAGACACACGTGTAGGGCTCGAAGAACTTCTCGGGGAAGTCCTCCGGCGCACCGTCCTGGTAGACGTTGTCTCCGGTCGTCACGACGGCGTCGAGCCGTCGGACGCGGTCGTGCCAGGCGCAGATCGCCTCGGCCACCCGTCTCTGTGGCTCCTCGCCCACCCCCGCATCTCCGACCACGGCCACCGTCGCCCGCGGCATCGTGGTCGCGGCGCGAGGTCGCGCGACGAGCGGATCGGGGGACGCCGGTCGAGCGGAGCGCGGGGATGTATCGACGCCCGCGCCACACGCGGTCAGAAGAGCGAGCGCGAACGCGCCCGCGGCTACGCGGATCGACATCACGCCTCCGCTTCGTGGGGAGGGATGCCCTGGATGAGGGGGACGAAGCGAGCCGGTGTCACGACCCGCTCCCTTACGAGCGCGCCGTTCCTCTTCCGGAACAAGGTGACGATGTCGCCCGCCGCCTCCACGAGCGGAACCACCAACCGCCCTCCCTCCGCCAGCTGCCGGACGAGAGCGTCCGGCAGGCGCGCGGCCGCCGCCGAGACGATCACCGCGTCGTACGGCGCGCCTTCGGGCCAGCCCTCGAACCCGTCTCCCGCATGCACGTCTACTCCGACTATCCCGGCGCGCCGTAGGTTGTCTCGCGCCTCCGCCGCGAGCTTGCTCCAACGCTCGACCGACACGACGCGCGCCGCGAGCCGTGCGAGCAACGCCGTCTGGAAGCCGTAGCCCGTCCCCACCTCGAGAACGTGGTCGCCGGGACCCACCTCGGCCGCATCGATCATCATCGCGATGAGCGTCGGCTGACTCGTCGTCTGCTCGTGCGGGATGCCGAGAGGTCGATCGGCGTAAGCGACCGCGCGCAGATCATGGGGGACGAAATCGGCACGGTCCACCGTGCGAAAAGCAGACGCGATGCGCGGGTCGCGCAGGCCGAGCCGCTCCACCGCGCGCGCGAGGCGTTCCTGCGAAAGAGCCATGACGACGTCCTGGGTCGCGGCGAAACCTTCCGGGTTACGATCGCGTCCAGTATGGCCCGATTCGAACGCCTCCAAGTGCTCGACGAGCTCTTCCTTCATCTGGAGGGGCCGAACACGCACATGCATGTGGGAGGAGTCGCGATCTTCGAGGGACCTCCGCCCGATTACGAGGAGGTCCTCGACATGGTGCGGCGTCGCCTCGGCATGGTGCCGCACTTCCGGCGCAAGTTGGCGTTCGTCCCGTTCGGGCTGGGGCGTCCGGTGTGGGTGGACGACTCTCACTTCAACCTCGAGTACCACGTCCGCCAGACGGCCTTGCCGCAGCCCGGGGACGCGCAGAGGCTCAAGCGGCTCACGGCGCGGATCATGTCGCAGCAGCTGGACCGGTCGAAGCCGCTCTGGGAGCTGTGGATCGCGGAAGGGCTGCAGGGTGACCGGTTCGCGCTCATCTCGAAGACCCACCACTGCCTGATCGACGGGGTCTCCGGCGCCGACATCATGTCGGTGATGCTCGACATGGGGCCGGAGCCCCAGGACTTCCAGAGCGAACCGTGGCGACCGTCGCCGGAGCCGAGTGCCGACCAGTTACTCGTCGACGCTTTGAAGGAACGCCTGACGTCACCGGCGGAGATCGCGCGCAGCATGCAGTCGGCGCTGATGGATCCGGGGAAGATCCCGGGGCGCCTGACCGAGACCGCCAAGGCGCTCGGCGCCTTCGTGGGCGGCGGCTTCGCGGCGCCACCGTCGTCGCTCAACCAACCCATCGGTCCGCACCGCCGCTTCGAGACGATCCTCACGGATCTTGCCGACTTCAAGCGGGTGAAGGACTCCCTCGGAGGCACCGTCAACGACGTCGTGCTCGCCGTATGTTCCGGAGGGCTCCGGCACCTGCTCCGTGCCCGCGGCGAGAACGTCGACGAGCTCGAGCTCCGGGCCATGGTCCCGGTTTCGGTGCGGGCGGAAGCGGAGCGCGGCGCGCTGGGGAACCGGGTCGCGTCGCTGTGGGCCGCGCTGCCCGTGTACGAGGACGATCCTGTCGAGCGTCTTCAGATCGTGCGGGAAGAGATGAAGGATCTGAAGGACTCGGGTCAGGCGGTCGGCGCGCAGCTTCTGACCACGCTCGGTGAGTACGCGCCCCCGACGATCCTGGCGCAGGCGAGCCGCCTCGTCGCGCGCCAGCGAGCGTTCAACCTGGTGATCACGAACGTGCCGGGCCCGCAGTTCTCCCTCTACGCGCTGGGGCGCAAGATGCGTGAGGTTTATCCGGTGCTTCCGCTTTCCGACAACACCACGCTCGGCATCGCGCTCTTCTCCTACGACGGGAGCGTTGGATTCGGTCTGCTGTCCGACTACGACACCGCGCCCGACCTGCCGGTACTCGCCGAGGGGATCGAGAAAGCGATCGCAGAGTTGCTGCAGGCGGCCGGCTGAGGCCTACGGCGCGTCTTCCTGCTCGGTGATGTAGAGGTCGAGCCGCCGGTTGATCTCGACGGCGCGCCGCTCGATCTCGTCGTAGCGGCCGTCCTCCGCGAGCTGAGGGTCGAAGACCGCGTTCGCGAACCCGACGAGCTCCGCGCCCGCGTCGAGGTAGCCGAGATAGTTCTCGCCGGTGATGCCGCCCGTCACGAGGATCGGCGTCCCGTCGAGCGGCCCGAGGATGTGCGTGATGTAGTCGGGCCCGCCCAGCGACTCGGCCGGGAAGACCTTCACCCAGTCGGCGCCCGCGCGCCGCGCCGCGTGGATCTCGGTGGGGGTCGAGGCCCCCATCAGCACCGGCAACGACAGACCATGGGCGGCATCCACGACCTCGGGCTCGACGATCGGGGTGACGATGAACTCGGCGCCGGCGTCGTAGGCCTCCTTCACGGCCTCGGCCGACAACACCGTTCCGGCACCGACGATGGCATCGGTACGACCGGCGACCTCGCTCAACGCATCCGTCGCGCCCGGCGAGTTCAGCGTGACCTCGACGGCTTCGAACCCACCGCGCACCGCCGCGCCGATCCCTTCGACCGCATGTTCCGGCGCGCGCATGCGGAAGATCGCGATGATCGTCGCATCGCGCAGCCGCTGAGCGCGGTCTTCGAACAGCTTCCCGTTCATCCGGAGCAGCCTACCCGAGGGCGCGCGGCCGCCCCGCGGGTCGCGTCACACGCCGGCACCCTCGCTGAGGAGCGTCATGCCTTCGGGCGTACGTTCGAGCACGATCTTGTCCTCGACCCTCTGCGCCAGCGCCTGGACGTGACTCACCAGGGCGACGAGCCTCTCGGGGCGCACGATCTGCTCGATGCCGTCGAGCGCCAGGTCGAGCGACTCGGGGTCGAGCGCCCCGAACCCCTCGTCGAGGAAGAAGCACTCGAGCCGCCCGCCGTGCCGCGACACCGCGTCGGCGAGAGCGAGCGCGAGGGCGAGCGACGCGAGGAAGAGCTCGCCTCCCGAGAGCGTGACGATGTCGCGGTGCTTGTCTCCGTCGAGCTCGTCGACGACGTTGAACTCGAGTTCGTCGTCGAACCGGTAGCGGCCTGTCAGCATGCGCAGCTGTTCGGAGCCGAGCTCGGACAGGAGGCGCCGGCGGTCCTCCAATAGGAACTTGATGAAGCCCCGGTCGGTCAGATCGCCCGCCAGCCGCGCGTACAGCGTCCGCTCGCGCGAGACGGTCTTCTCTCGCTCCGCGAGAACTGTTGCCTTGGCTTCGAGCGCCTCGAGCTGCGAGACCCGCTCGTCGACGCGCGCCGCCCGGTCGCGCGCCTCCGCCTCGGCCGCCGCGATCGAAGCCGACGCGGGCAGATCGAGCCGCGCGCGCAGAGCGGCCAGGCCTTCGTCGACCGCAGCCGCGGCCGCCCGGGCGTCTCGGCCTTCGGCCTGGCTCTCCTCCCGCCGCGCCGCCACGAGGGCGGATGCCTCCTCCACGCGCTGCACGAGATCGGCCGCGGTCAGCGCGGCGGGGGGCGGCGCTTCGCCGAGCAAACCCGCCACGTGCACGATCGCGGCCGCGATCTCGGTGCGGGACGTGTCCAACCGCCGCTCTTCGTCGCGCAGAGCGGCGACTTGCGCGGAGGCTCTCGCCGCGGCCTCCTCACGCTCGCGAGCCGTCTTCCGCGCCTCTTCGAGGCGCCGACAACGGGATTCGACCTCTCCCGCGGGATCTTCGTGAACGCCGAGATCGCGCTCGATGGCCGCACGCCGCCGGGCGCGCTCTTCGGCCTCCTCTTCGAGACGCACGGACAGGTTCTGTAGCTCGGCCTGGGCCTCGACCGACGCCGCCTCGGCGCGCCGCTCCTCTCGCTCCCGCTCGGCGACGCCCTTCTCCGCGGCGCGGAAGCGCTTCTCCGCAGTGGACAGCGCCTTCGGCGGCCGCGCCTCCGGCACCTCCGCCACGGTCTGCTCGCAGACCGGGCAGGGTTCGCCGGGAGCGAGGTCGCGCCGGAGGACGTGCGCCCGGTGCGCCCGCTCGAGCTCGGCCAGGGCGTCGCCCGCCGCGCCTCGCTCTGCGACCGCCTCGGCCGTGGCGCGGACCGCCGCCTCGAGCGCCGCCGCGGCCGCTTTCGACTTCTCGTCCGCCGCGGCGATCGCAAGCCGCAGGCGTTCGATCCGACCCGCGGCCTCGTCCAGCGTCGCGCAGGCACCTCGAAGCCCCGCCAACTTCTCGAGCGTGCCGAGATCGCGCTCGAGAGCGGCAAACGTCCGCCGCGCCTCGTCCGACGCCGCGGCGTGCTCCGCGGCGTCCGCCTCGAGCTGCTCGCGGCGTCGCGCGAAGTCGGATTCCGCGGCGATCATCTCGTCGAGTCGCTCCCGGCGCGGTAAGCGTCGCGCCGCCTCGATCAACCTCGCGCTCTCGCGGTCGGCCCGTTCGACGCGGTCGCGCGCGACCCGCGCTTCTTCGACCAACTTCCGCTCGTCTGAGACCGCTTTCGTCAATGCGCCGAGGCGCTCCCGGAGCGATGCGGCCTCGGCGCGCCGCGCCTGGAGCTCACCCTCCAGGTCGTCGGGGATCTCGCCGCGGGCCCCCTCGATCTCGCGCAGGTCCCCGTCGAGCGCCGAGACGCGCGATTTCGCCGCGTCGCGGAGCGCGTCGATCTGGTCGACGCGGAAGACTCCCTTCAAGATCTTCATCTGCTCGGTCGGCGCGGCCTCGAGGAAGCGCGAGAACTTGCCCTGCGCGAGGAGGACCGACGAGCAGAAGGCGTCGAAGTCGAGGCCGAGGAGGTCGAGGACCTTTTGGTTGACGGCCCGGTCGCCGGTGGTGCGCTCGCCGGAGCCCAGGTCGACCAGGAGGTGCTCTCCCCCACCGGCTCGCCGCAGCACGCGCGTGATCTCGTACTCGTCCTTCTCGATCGCGAACCGGAACCGGACCCTGGCCGCATCGGACCGAAGACAGATGAGCCGCGTCGTCGACCTCTGGATGCGCGGCGTCTTGCCGTAGAGGGCGAACACGACCGCGTCGAGGATCGACGACTTGCCCGCACCCGTAGGACCGACGATCGCGACGAGGCTGCGATCCTCGAACGAGATCGTCGTCTCGGCCTGGTGCGACCGGAAGCCGGAGATGGTGAGCGTCAACGGCCTCACCAGTCGACCCCCACCTGGGAGACGAGCGAGCGGAACGCCTCGAGGAGGTCGTCCTTCGGATCGACCCCCTCCGTCCCCCGGTAGTACTCGGCGTAGAGCTCGTCGAGGCGCATCCCCTCGCGCGCCGAGGCGACCTCCGCCGCCCGCTCGTACTCGGCGCGCACGTAGAGCGCGTTCGGGAGGAACTCGCGCACGGTATCGGCCAGACCGGCGACCGGTCCGTCGGTCAGGACCGCAACGTCGAGGATCGCGTCGCCGAGCTCGGAGGCACGATGCCTCAGCTCGTCGAGCCGGCCTTCGATACGCAGCAGCCGCCGGCCCGCCGACAGTGGCACCCTCTCGACCCGCGCGGGCCTTCCCGGCGGCGCCTCGACCATGAGGACGAATTTGTCTTGGCCGGCCTCGCCGAAATCGAGCTGCATGAGGCTGCCGGCGAACCACGACGGGGTCTGCGCGCCGGGTGCCTCCTGGCACTGGTGGATGTGCCCGAGAGCGGTATACGCGACCTCGGAGGGAAGGCTCTCGCGCGTCGCCATGAACGCGTCGCCGATGTGCAGCGCGCGCTCGGACCCCGACGGCACCGCGCCGTCGACCATGAAGTGGCCGACGAGGATGTCGGTCGTGCGCCCGCGGCCGTTGCGGTCCATCCACTCGGCATAGTGCGCGTTGATCGCGCGGACGCGGTCGGCATAGGACTTGAACCATTCGTCTTGTGCCTCGAGGAAGTCGACCGCCTGCGCCTCATGGAGGAACGGGAACAACGCCACCTGAGCTTCGTGCGATCCGTCGCGCGCCGGGATGCGAACGACTCCACCTTCCTCGGGGCGCCGCGCCTTGTCGGCGAGGTGGATACCGACCGGCTCTAGATACGGTCGCAGGACGCGGAACAGATCGGCCGAGTCGTGGTTCCCTGCGATCGCGACCACCTGCGCGCCGGTGTCGGCCAGGCGCCGGAGAGTCTCGAGGACGAGACCCATCGAGGCGAACGGCGGCAGCGCGCGGTCGAAGAGGTCTCCCGCCACGATGACGAGATCGACGTCTCCTTCCTGCGCCACGGCGACCAGCTCGTCGAGCACGGCCTCCGACTCGGCCGCGCGGTCGAAGCGCCCCAGCTTCTTGCCGATGTGCCAGTCGGCGGTATGGAGGATGCGCAAGCTACAGACCCTCGAAGGGATCGGCTTCGGGCGCGGCTTCCTCGGGGCGCGTCGCCCACGGCGGATACGGGAAGGTGAGCATCGTCGGCGCCGGGATCGCCGGCTGCGACAGGACCATCGTGCCCGGCTTCAGCAATCGAGCGCGCGCTCTCGTCGATGGGAGCATCCATCCGTACTCGGCGCGCTCGGCCTCGGCCGCGTCGAGCCGGCCCGAGACTCGCAGCGACGCGTTCGACAACACGTCGGGGTCGACGCGGCTGGCACTCTGTTGGGCGCCGATCAGGATCACGCCGAGAGAACGCCCGCGCTGCGCGATGTCGACGAGCGTGTCTCTGATCGGAGACCACCCGTCGCGCGGGGCGTACTTGTTGAGCTCGTCGAGGACTATCACCGAGAGCGGGAAGCGCCCGCGGCCTTCTTTCTCGTCGTGCACCTCCTGGATCAGGGCGCCGACGACGAAGCGTTGCGCCGCCTCATGCAGCTGGTGGATGTCGACGACGGTCACGGCCTCGCGGGTGCGGTCGACGAGCCGGCTCGGACCGGCGCGCACGAGGTCGCCGACGCGCGGAACGGCTCCGTACAGGCGCCGCATGAACGCAGAGACGGTTCCGCCGGCAGCGCGGCCGGTCCAACGCTGATCGGCCTCCTCGAGACCGTTCTCGGGCTCGAGATACTCGCCTATGGCCTCGACCAGGTCGTGGAGGTTGCGCACCACCCGCTCGCCCGGTTTCGCGACGACGGGACCGGGCGGGTCTTCGCCGGTGACGAACGGGTCGCGCAGGACGAGAGCGCCCTCCTCACCGGCGACGTCGTTGGCCCAGCGCCGCAGCTGCCGCGCCACCCGCTCGCCGACGAAGGTGAGCTGCTGCCGGACGTCCTGCGCGTCGGTGAAGAGGAGCGGCAACAGGTTGCGGTCGACGAACTCGCGCGGCGTCCACCGGTACGCCTGGACGCCTTCCATCCGAGCACCCGAGCGAGGGATCCCCTCGCGGCCCGATTCGGGCGCCCAGAACGAAACCGACGGGAACGGCGCCGGCTCGATGCCGAGGCGCGTCCACTTCGAGCGCGCCTCGTCGCCGAGGTTCCGATTGGGCTTGTCGAGGAACATCAGGTCCTCGCCCTTCACGTTGAAGATCAGCACGCGGAGGTTCTTCGCGGACTTGCCGAGGATCTCCGGGTGCGACGTCAGGCACCGCAGGAAGAACAGGGCGTAGGACGTCTTGGTCGCGACACCGGAGACGCCGGAGATGCTCATGTGGGCGCCTTTGGTGCCGTCGAAGAAATCGACGTCGGCCCAGACCGGCTCGTCGTCGCGGGTGAGGCCCACCGGCAGGGCGCGCGACACGCCTCCGCTGCCCATCTCGTCGACGTAGAGGGCCCGTTCACGCTCGGCTCCGGTCGCGCGGAGGACCGGCTGCCCCGAGTCGGGAGCCACCCAGAGCTCCGGCAACACGCGCACAACCTGGACGACGGCGGTACGCGACTTCTCCGCCGGGAGCGTGCCGTCGACGGCGACCCGGCGCGTATCGGACGCGAACTGCGTCCCCTCGTACTCGGCCTCGACCTCGGTGACGATCCCGTACGTCGCCACCTCACCGATCTTGGGGACGTGCGTCCTCACGACGACCAGGTCGTCGAGCTGAAGGTATTCGTCCTCGTGGAGGACGACGCGGAACTCCTGCGTCGTCGACGTGGTCGAGCCGAGGACCAGCCCTACCTCTCCTTCGCGTATCTCAGGCAACGTGCTCCCCCTCCTCGCCGGCGCGGCGCGCGGCTCCCCTCAACAGCCTGTAGGCAAGCTCGCGATCCCCCAGAAGATGCCGCAGGTGGCGCTCGAGGCCCGCGATGGGGACGAGGTTCTGCGGCGCCCGCTTGTCCCAGTGAGCCGGGCTCGCGTAGCCGACGAGGACGGCGGTCGAGCAGTCGGCGAGGCGCACGGCGCTCTCGACCGTGTGCGCTGCCGGGACCTCGCACCGGATGATGCCGTGCCACGAGTGGAGCGTCGGATCCGGCGGACAGAGCCGCAGGTACCAGGAGTAGCGAGGCCTGTGCGGCGCGCCGAAGAAGAAGATCGGCGTGCGTTCGCCGCAGCCGAGCTCGGCCACCAGCGCGTCTTCGGGCGGCTCGAGGTAGACCGCGCTGTGACTCTTGATGACGCCGACGACCCGGCGGGGCCCCGGCGCCATCTTCGCCAGGGGTCCATCGACGAAGACGACACGGTCGTCGCGCGCGTGCCGGAGGGCGATGGCCGCCTCGGCGTCGCGCATCTGGCCGTGCACCTTGCGGTCGAGCTCGTCGACCGTAAAGCCTTCAACCGGAAGGGCGCGGTACTCGAGGCCAGCGCCGGCGGCGAGCTCGACCTCGCGACCGCCGGCGGCGGCGAGCAAGCGCAGAACCTTGGTCTCGAGGACGCGCGCCGGCCGCGGCCGCGAGCCGAGCGCGCCGTCACATGCGACCGCACCGACGCCGACCGAAGCGGCGAGGCCGGCCAGAGGCCCCTCGCCGTCGAAGGACAGGAACAGCCGGGCGTCCGCGCGCCGCACCCCGTCGACGAAGACGAACTCACTCGCCTCGACCGCGGCGCGATCGCCCGGGGCGACGGCCTCCCACCCCCGCTGCTCGCACGAAGTATCGACCTCTTCCCGGGTGGGCTCCCCGGGGCGGAGCATGTCGAGCTCGCTCCCGTAGTCGGGCGCCCAGGCCTGCACGGCGATCCGCATGGCCTCACCCTAGCGAGGGGGTGCGACGGAAACCCCGTTTTGGCCGGCGTTTGTTTCGCGTTCTGGAAGGCGGCTAGCCTGCCGTCCATGACCGCGACGACACCCGCGCTGGAGGCGCTGACGCGAGCCGACGCGTCCTTCGACGTCGTCCGGACGCAGCGGGCGCGGAGCGCGGAGGAGTCCGCCACCCTGCAGGGGATCCCGGTCGGCGATCTCCTGCGCACGATCGTCATCCGTCGCGGCCCAGACGACTACCTCTTCGTACTCGTCCCCGGAGATCGGTCGATCGACTGGCCGAAGCTGAGGAAGACGCTGGGGGTTTCGCGCCTGTCGCTTCCGGACGCAGAGGAGGCGCGCGCCGCCACCGGTTACGAGCGCGGCGCCATCACGCCGTTCGGCGCCGCCACGAAATGGCCCGTGATCGCCGATATGAGCATCGTGGAGAAGGACGTCGTCGCGATAGGCGGCGGGGCCCATGGGGTGAACGTCCACCTGAACGCCCGGCACCTCGTCGATCTCCTCGATGCCCGCGTCGCCGACGTCACCGCGCCTGCCTGAGTCAGCCGCCGACGAGAAGGCCGATCCCGAGCGTCAACAGACCGGCGGCGAGACACACCGCGCCGAGGTAGACCAGGATCACGGCGCGCCCGGGCCGCGTCCGTCCCGCGCCGAGCGCCGAGAGGAAGAACCCGCCCGGCATGAGGATGGCGGCCGCCGGGACGCCGCTTCGGGCGACGGCCCGAGGGATGCCCGTGAGGCGGGTCGCATCGAGGAACAACAGGCAGACGAGCGAGAGGATCACCAGGACACCCGCGTGCGCGTGGCCGGCGCGGAAGAAGGACGTCTGGAATGGGGTCGCCGGCGCACGCGCGGTGACGACCCGGAGCATGAAGAGGCCGCCAGACTCGACCGTCACGAGCGCCAGAAGGAGAACGGCCGCGGTCAGCCTGGCGTCTCGGGAGAGCGCGAGTGCAGGTTCCAACGCAACTCCTTTCTCCGGCACGATCGTGTCGGGGGAATGGCGACGAGCGCGCGGCGCACGGGACGACGCGTGCGCCGAACGCTACCCTTCGGCAGACGCCGAGGTCGAGGAGGGAAAAGGGGGGCACATGGCGCAGACCGCGACGGGAGCGAGGGGCATGAGGTACGGGCTCGACGACGTCCCCCGGCCGTTCCCACTTGCGGTCGGGCTCGGCGTGCAGCACGTGCTGACGATGTTCGGCGCCACGATCGCCGTCCCGTTGATCCTCGGTCCCGCCATGGAGATGACCGGCGGCGAGATCGCCATCCTCGTCAGCAGCGTCATGATCTGCTCGGGTCTCGCGACTCTCGTGCAGGTCTCGATCGGAACGCGACTGCCGATCATCCAGGGCATCTCGTTCTCGTTCCTCGGCCCCTTCTTCGCGATCATCGGCGCGACCGCGGCGCAGGGGGGGCGCGTCTCGATGCAGTTCATCGCCGGCGCCGTCCTGGCCGGGGCCGTCGTGGAGATGATCGTCGGCTATTCGGGCCTGCTCGGACGGTTGCGCGACTTCGTGTCGCCGGTCGTGATCGGGCCGACGATCGCGATGATCGGTCTCGCCCTCTTCGGCGTCGGCGCGCCCACGGCGGCCGGCAACTGGTGGCTCGCGCTCATCGTGGTCACCGGCGTCTTCGTCTTCTCGCTGATCGTCGCCCCGCGGAACCGCTTCGTTGGGCTGTTCCCGATCCTCCTCGCGGTCCTGGTCGCGTATGCGGTGGCGCTGGTCGGCAGCCTGACCGGGATCATCCCGGAGGGCAGCCCTGGGTACGTGAGCTTCGCGGCGCTGGGTGAGGCGCCGTGGGTGCGCAATCCCGTCGACGTCGTGTTCCCGTGGGGCGCGCCGCAGTTCAAAGCCGGCTTCATACTCTCGGCTCTCGCCGGCTACCTGGCGTCGATGATCGAGTCGTTCGGCGACTATCACTCGGTCGCGGCCGCCGCCGGCGCGCCTCGTCCAAGCGACCGCCAGATCAACAGGGGCATCGGCGCCGAAGGCATCGGGTGTTTCCTCACCGGGATCTTCGGCGGGTTCGCCAGCACGTCGTACACCGAGAACATCGGCCTCGTTGCGCTGACGCGCGTCGCCAGTCGTTACGTCGTCGTCATAGCCGGTGTCCTCCTCGTCGTGCTCGGCTTCATCGCCAAGTTCGGCGCGCTCATCGCGACGATCCCCCAGCCGATCGTGGGGGGGCTCTACCTAACCCTCTTCGGTCTCATCGCTTCGATCGGCCTCGGCGTTCTCCGGCACGCCGACCTGGATTCGCAGCGGAACCAGCTGATCATCGGCTTCTCGCTCTTCATGGGCTTGAGCCTCCCGGCGTACTTCAACAACGTCGAGGTCCAGGTCTCCTGGGCACCGTGGCTCGGCGAGATGATCGACTCGATCGGATCGACGGGCATGGCGGTCTCGGCGATCATCGGGCTTCTGCTCGACAACCTGATCCCCGGCACGAGACGCGAACGGGGTCTCGACACGGGGCATGAGGTCGACGTTCAGACGGAGGTCGCGGAACCGGAAGGACGAGCCTGGTCGTAGGGCTCCGCTAAGCGGCCAGCGCCTCGCGGACGGCTTCCAAGACGCGGTCCACCATCTCGTCGGTCGCCGTCCTCCCCATGAGCCCCACGCGGATCGCCTTCCCCATCGTGGGGTCGAGGCCGCCGGAGATCATGATCCCGCGCGACAACAGGTGCTTCTGGATCGCCGCGGGGTCGTCGGCCCACATCGCGACGACGAGGTTCGCCTCGTGCCCCGGCGCCGGGACCGGTCGGAGCCCGAGACCGGCCAGACCCTCGCGGCACCGCCGGGCGAGGCGGGCCCGGCGCTCCACCCACGCATCGACGCCGGCCTCCAGGATGCGGTTGACGGAGGACAGAAGGACGCGCACGAGGTTCGTCGGCATCGTGACCGGATGGGGATGCCATGCGCCCCACTCGTCGCGATAGCGATCCCACACCTTCAGGTCGAGGTAGAACGCCGCAGGGGCGTCCTCCCGGGCGTCGAGCCGGGCGCGACCGCCGGGACCGAGGGCGAGGATCCCGAGGCCCGGCGGAGAGTCGAGCCCCTTCTGGGAACCCGTCACCAACGCATCTATCCCCCATTCGTCCACGCGGCACGTCTCGCCCCCCACGGAGGCGATCCCGTCGACCATGAAGAGTGCGCCGGCCTCCTCGGCCGCCCGCGCCACCTCCTGCACCGGATGCCGCACGCCGGTTGCGGTCTCCACATGGGTCATCAAGACCCCGTCGGCTTTCTGCGCCGCCTCGAATATCCGCGACGGATCGGCGGGGTCTCCGGGAGCGACCTCGACGTCGACGACCTCGAGCCCGTGAGCGGCGGCGATCTGCGCCAGACGGGTTCCGAAGAAGCCCGTCCGCGCCACCACCACGCGCTGGCCGGCCGCGAAGAGGTTCGCGACGGCCGCATCGAGACAGGCCGTGCCGGTGCCGGGGATCACGTACGGCAGGTCGCGGCTCCCCAAGACATCGGCGAGGCGCGCGAGCGTCTCCCGGTGCAACTCCGTCCAGACGTCGCCGTAGTGGGCGATGATCTGCCCACCGAGGATCTCGAGGTCCTCTTCGTGCAGCTCGCCGGGGCCGGCGATCATGAGCGCGGGCATATCGGGAAGCTTGCGCGGGTCTACCTCCACCGGCCCCTCACCTCCTCGTGCGGGCACCTCCTCGCCGGAGGTGTTCCGATGCTACGTCACGCGAGCTGACGGCCGAAGAGGATCACGAGCACCCCGACGCTCACGACCGCCCAGATCCCGACGGCCATGACGAGACCTATGGTCGACAGCAGCGCGCCGAGCCAGCGGAGAGCAAAAGCGCGCCAGGAGGAAGCGAGCGCGACGCGCGAGAGCAGCATCGCGGCGAGACCGCCGATACCGCAGGCGGTGGCTACGGGAGCGGACCAGAACGCGGCGGCAACCGACGCCGCCCCGAGTGCGAGCGGCGCATAGGCGACGCGGGTCACGCGGGCGCGCCTAGAAGGTCGAGCACGGCCTCGTTCCCGCGGCCGTCGAACACGACGGCCTCCAGCGTCGTGACGGCTTCTCCGCCGACCTCGAGCGTGAACGGCCGAGTGAGGCGGTCGAGGACGCGGGCCGGTCCCCGCCGCTCCGCCGGGCAGACCCGCACCGCCCCCCTCGGCCAGCGCTCGAGGAGCACTCCGACCCGCGTGGAGAGCTCGGGCGGCGCGCTTTCATCCACCTTCGCCGAGAGCACGGCCACGTCGGTATCGGTGACCGCCAGAAGCACGAAGGCCCACGCGGGATCGGCTCCCAGCCTTCTGGCGATGGACCTCCCGACGAGGGGACTGCCGTGCGCGAGTCCCGCGCCGAGCAACCCCTTCCCGGTGGCGAAGAGACCGCAGCCGGTCACACTCACCCCCAGCACGGACTCGGCTTCACCTTTCAGTCGATCCATGAAAGAACGGACGTTGGGGTGCAGCGGCCCGCCTGCGACCGCATGGGGGGCCGACGGCGCCCGCGGACCACCGGGCGGGGGCGACGACACCGCATCGTCCGTAAGCGCTCCCGGCCCCTCCGGCGCAGCGCGCCAAACGTTCGCGGCGTCGTCGAAGCACATCCAGCCGCCGGCCTCGTCGAGCGCCCACCGGCGGCCGCCGATCTCCATCTCAACCGCCCGGCCCATAGGAGGAGAATCGGACAGAACGCTCCGGCCCTTGAGGTGGTCAGGTGCGCCTAATCCTGCGGAGCGGGAGCAGCGGCGTTTTCG
>DATLFS010000032.1:0-3065 GCA_035540935.1 Actinomycetota bacterium | reverse complement strand
GGCACGGGCCGGCCGCTCCCCGCCGACGACGAGGAGCTCCTGGAGCCGGACGATGAGCACAGCCGATTCCTGCTATCGGGTGCGGACGCCGCCATCGCCTGGACCGTCGACGCAGACCTTGCGGACTACCTCTGGCCGCTCGAGCGCGACGCGACCGGCGACGGAAGAGCCGACTTCGTCGCCATCGACTTCCTCTCAAGGTCCGACCGATACGTCTTGGTCTCGGGCAGGGACGGCGCGCTGCACTGGGAGGAGCCCGTGCAGACGGATGGGTTCCTCGTCACGCTCGCGCCGGCACGGCTGCGCGGACCGGCGCCCGACCTCCTGGAGACGTCGTTCAGCTGGTGGGGCGATACCGCCACCCGTTCGCGGGCCCGCGCCGGCGGCACCGGCGCTGCTCTCTGGGTCCGCTGAGCGATCGATCGCCCGTGGAGGGGGAGGCTTCGGCCTCCCCCTTCGTCGTGCTCGCTCCGGTGGGGATATTCCGACCTATTAGGTATGATTTAGGTGGGTCGCGGGAAAACTCCTACCAGGAGGTGACGCGGATGGATGTGATGCAGGCGCAGGAGATCGAACGGCTGGATGGCCCGACCGACGAGGACCTCGTGGCGCTGTATCACGCCGGGAACGCGGCTGCGGCCGAGATGCTGGTCGACCGGTACCGCGACTTCACGAGGATGAAGGTCCGCTCCTACTTCGTCGCCGGGGGCGACCGCGAGGACGTCATCCAGGAGGGCATGATCGGGCTCTACAAGGCGATCCGGGACTACGACCAGACGCGCGAGCGCTCCTTCCGCACCTTCGCGGACGTGTGCATCACCCGACAGGTCTTCTCGGCGGTGAAGGCGGCTCGTCGCTTCAAGCACGGTCCGCTGAACACCTACGTCTCGCTCTCGTCGCCGCACCCCGGAGATGAGAGCGGCGACCCACCGGCCCTTCGCGCGGCCGTTGCCACCGCCCCCGATCCATCCGACCTCGTCGTCTCCGGCGAGGAGATCCAAGCGATCCGCATGGCGTTCTCCGAGCTCCTCTCCGACTTCGAAGCGGAGACCCTCCACCTCTACGTCGAGGGGAAGTCCTACGTCGAGATCGCGGAGCGCATGGGCCGCACGCCGAAGGCGATCGACAACGCGATCCAGCGGATCCGTCGCAAGATCGACCTTCACCTGCAGGCGCGCGAGGACGACACCCGCTCCGTCGCCTGAGGGCGCCGCTGTCGTCGCCGTGGCCCCGCCGGTCCAGTAGACTCGCGGCGGATCCATGGAGAAGGCGGCGGGGGTCACCGGCAGCGCCTGGGCCCAGGCGCTCTCTCAGCTCGACGAGGCGGCGCGTCTCATGCAGCTCGCGCCGAGCACCCACGAGGTCTTGCGTACCCCGAAGCGCACGCTCGAGGTCGCGGTCCCCGTCCGGATGGACGATGGTTCGGTGCGGGTCTTCACCGGCTACCGGGTTCACCACAACACCTCGCGCGGACCCTCGAAGGGAGGGATCCGCTACCACCCGGCCGTGAGCCTCGACGAGGTGAAGGCCCTCGCGATGTGGATGACGTGGAAGTGCGCCGTCGTCGGTATCCCCTACGGAGGGGCGAAGGGTGGGGTCGTCGTCGACCCGAAGACGCTGTCGCGTCATGAGCTCGAGCACCTGACCCGTCGCTATGCCTCCGAGATCCTCCCGTTGATCGGGCCCGAGCGCGACATCCCCGCGCCGGACGTCGGGACCGATGAGCAGATCATGGCCTGGATCATGGACACGTATTCGATGAACCAGGGCTACTCCGTCCCGGGAGTCGTCACCGGGAAGCCGCTCGCCGTCGGTGGGTCGGCCGGCCGGCGCGCGGCTACCGCACGCGGCGTGATGTACGTCACGGTCGCGACCCTCAAGCAGCTGGGGATGCCGGTGGATGAGGCGCGCGTGATCATCCAGGGCTACGGGAAGGTCGGGGGGCCGGCCGTCGAGCTGCTGACGGCCGAAGGGTGCACCGTCGTCGGCGTCGGCGACGTCGGCGGGGCGGTCTACAACCCGCGAGGGATCGACCCCGACGCCCTGGCGGCCCACAACGCCGAGGCTGGAACGGTCAGCGGGTTCGCTACTGCGGACGCGGTGTCCAACGAAGAGCTGCTCGAGCTGGAGTGCGACGTCTTGGTCCCGGCCGCGCTCGAAGGTGTGATCACCGGGCGGAACGCCGAACAGATCAAGGCTCGGGTCGTCGTCGAGGCGGCGAACGGCCCGACCACGCCGAAGGGCGACGAGGTCCTCCACGACCGTGGCATCCACGTTGTTCCCGACATCCTCGCGAACGCCGGCGGGGTCACGGTTTCCTACTTCGAATGGGTCCAGGACATCCAGGCCTACTTCTGGACGGAGGAAGAGGTCAACCAGCGCCTGCGAACGATCATGGAGAAGGCGTACCTCGACGTGCTCGAGATCGCGAGGGACCGCGGCGTCAGCATGCGGCAGGCGGCCACGATCCTTGGGGTCACGCGGGTCGCCGAGGCGCACGTCACGCGCGGCCTCTTCCCTTGAATAACACCGATGTTGTTCTATGCTTCGATGAGGCATGGGACACTTCGCACCGGAACCCGACGTCGAGCCAGGACTGGACGAGCGCTCACGCGAGATCCTCGACTTCGAGCGTGCCTGGTGGCAGGAGCCGGGCCGCAAGGCACGCGCGATCCGCGACCGGTTCGATCTGTCGGCCGCGCGCTATTATCAGCTCCTGAACCGGCTCATCGATGAGCCGGAGGCGGAGCGGTACGACCCGATGCTCGTGAAGCGCCTCCGGCGGCTCCGTGCGGCGCGGCGTCGTCAACGCTTCTCGGGGAACCTCGGATACCGCTCCTGATCGGAGGAGCGATGCACGTGATGATGCCCCGATGACGACCGCCCCGCTGCGCATCCTGATCGTGGCCGCGGCGCTCGTCCTCGGCTTCGTGATGATCTCCAAGGCGTTCCCCGACGCTGCCGTCGAAGCGCAGCCGGCCGCCGACGCTCCCACGGCGCCCACCGGGGACCAGCCCCCGGCAACGACCGCTCCCCCAGCCGAGCAGAGCCCCCAGGCGCCGGCC
>DATLFS010000031.1:0-48029 GCA_035540935.1 Actinomycetota bacterium | reverse complement strand
GGCGCGCCTCGCGCGCCTTCTCCATCAACTCGTGCGCCTTCCGGCGCGCCTCTTCGGCCGCCGGCTCGGCGGTCGTGCCCGTCGGCGGCTCCTCGGGGAGGGCTCCGAAGATCTCGCCGAAACCGGCCGGCTCGATCTCGGTCCGCAGAGCGCCGTTCAGCAGGAACCGTCGCGCCTCCTCGTCGGCGGTCGCGGCTTCGACGATCTGAGTGGCGCGGGCGCCGTGCGATCGCGCCGCGCCGGCCTCCTCCAGGATGGTTTCAAGCTGGTCGGCGAGCCTGCGCAGGGCGGATGACCGTTCGCGGGTCGCGCGCCTGAAATCCGCCGCACGGCCCTCGATCTGCGCCTCCCGCAGCTCTTCCCCCAGCTCCACCAACCGTTCCACCGCGTCGCGATCCCGCCGTGCGACCTGATTCACCGCCCACAGCGCAACGGACGGACGACGAAGCGACCGAACCGCGTCCGCCTCCTCTTCCCGCCCGTCCTTCTTCAGACGAGCCGCGAGAGCGTTGCGCGCGCGTGTGAACTCGCCGGGCGTCAACGAATAGAGATCGTCGACTTCGCTCATGTCACCCTTCCGGTAGAGGCCGAGCCGGCCTCAGATAAGGCATCAACTCCACCACCAGTATCGACAAGAGGATGAGCGACGCGCCCACCCACCCGCGGGCGTCGAGCACCTCACCCTTCAAGAGGTAGGCGAAGAGCCCGGCGAAGGCCGGCTCGGATGCCAGGATCAGAGCAGTCCTCGCCGGGGGTGAGTGCTTCTGCGCCCACGTCTGGACGAAGAAGCCGAGCGCACTCGCCACGATGGCCGTGACGGCCAGCGCCACCCACACGGACATCTCACGCGGAACGGCAAGGTCGCCGAGTCCGGCGGCGACCGTGAGGCAGACGAAGCCGCACACGCCCAACTGGACGACGAGCAGAGCGCCGGCGTCGTGCACCTTCACGGCTGGCTCGGTGACGAGGATGTGCAGAGCGAAGGAGCACGCGCAGCCGAGCACGAGGGCGTCGCCCGCGTTGAAGCCGCCGCCGGCGCCCGATAGGAGGAACATCCCCAGAGCGCTCACGAGAGCCGCGCTCCACGCCACCGCTCCGGCCCGCTGACCGAACAACAGCGCCCCGAGCACGGGCGTCAGCACGACGAACAGCCCGGTGATGAAGCCGGCCTTCGAGGCGGTCGTCTGCTCGAGGCCGAGCGTCTGCAACGCATACCCGGCGGTCAAGAAGACGCCCATGCGCGCTCCGGCACGTACCCCCGCTCGGCCGAGACGGGGGAGACGCCGGCCGAACACCACGAGAACGATCGCGAAGGCAGCGAGGAAACGGTAGGCGAGGAAGGTGAAGGTCGGGAGGAGTGCGATCGCGTCCTGGACCATCGGGAAGGTCAGGCCCCAGACGGCGGCGATGAACACGAGCGAGAGCTCGGCGACCGGAAGCCGCGACCTATTGGTCATGGCGCAGAGAGTACGGACGGCGGCGCGCCGTTTGTACGCGGCACCGCCGGGTAGGCGCAGGACGTGGCCGAAGAAACCGCGGCGGCATACCTCCCCGACCGCCTGTCGCTCGCGTCTCTGAGGAGCGCCGCGTCCGTCTGCCGCGGATGCCACCTTTACCGCGACGCCACCCAAACCGTCTTCGGCGACGGCAAGCGCGGCGCTCGACTCATCCTCGTCGGCGAGCAACCCGGCGACAAGGAAGATCTGGCGGGCGAGCCGTTCGTGGGTCCGGCAGGCCGCATCCTCGACGAAGCGCTGACCGCCGCAGGGATCGAACGCGACGAGGCCTACGTGACGAACGTGGTCAAGCACTTCAAGTTCGAGCAACGCGGGAAGCGGCGCATCCACAAGAAGCCGAACGCCGCCGAGGTCCGGGCTTGCAGGCCCTGGCTCGAGGCAGAGATCGAGGTCGTGCGCCCGGAGGCACTGGTCGCGCTCGGCGCGACCGCCGCGGGCGCGCTGTTCGGAGCGTCGGTCAAAGTCTCGCAGCAGCGCGGACAACCGATCGAGAGCGCGCTTGCGCCGTTCGCCACGGCGACCGTCCACCCGTCGTCGATCCTCCGGTCGCGAGACCGCGCCTCACGAGAAGCCGCCATGCAAGCGTTCACCGACGATCTGCGTTCGGTCGCCCGGCATCTCGGCTAGGCGCAACGCGAAATCCGGCGCGCCGCGGTCTCGCGATGGTCGGATTCACCTATGGCCCGCTCCGAGCCGCAAGTCTCTTCCTGGACCGTCGTCCGGATCGTGCTCGTGGCGGCCGCGACGCTCCTCGTCCTCTACGGCGTCTACCTGATCCGCAACGTTCTCGTCCTCGTCCTCGTGGCCGTTTTCCTGGCGGTCGGGCTGGACCCGGCGGTGCGCAGGCTCGAACGCCTGGGTCTGAAGCGCGGCTACGCCGTCGGGGCGATCTTCCTCGGGGTGGTGGCGTTCCTCGCCGCGTTCGCGCTGGCGGTCATCCCGCCGCTGGTCGAGCAGATCGGCACCTTCGCGAAGAACCTGCCTCGCTACGTCGAAAACGTGTCCCGGACGAACCCGCGCATCCGCGACCTGGTTGCCGAGAACGACATCCCCCAGAAGCTCCGGGAGGCGGTCTCGGACGTTCCTGCCCTGATCGGCGGCTCCTTCGGCAATGTCGTCGGGATCGCCGGTTCGGTCTTCGGCGCGATCTTCAGCCTCCTGACGGTCATGATCCTGACGATCTACTTCGTGCTCAGCCTGTCGCGGATCCGCGAGGGGTCGCTGCGGCTCGTACCTAAAAGCAAAAGGGCGCAGGCGAGGACCCTCCTCGATCCGATCCTGGAGAAGATCGGCGGCTACATCGCGGGACAGATCGCCGTTGCACTCACCGCCGGGGCGCTGGCATTCCTCTTCCTGGCCATCGCCGGCGTTCCGTACCCCGTCGCCCTCGCGCTTTGGGTCGCCATCGCCGCGCTCATCCCATTGGTCGGTGCAACGATCGGCGCGGTCCCCGCCGTCGTCGTTGCGTTCGCCACGTCCTTCGGGCTCGGGCTCGCGACGCTCGTTTACTTCATCGTCTACCAACAGATCGAGAACTACGTGATCGCCCCGCGGATCATGACGAAGGCGGTGGACGTCTCACCGGCTGCAGTGCTCCTCGCCGCGCTCATCGGCGGGACGCTTCTGGGATTCGTCGGCGCGCTGATGGCGATCCCGGCGGCGGCCTCGATCAAGCTCATCGTCCACGAGGTCGTACTGCCCCGGAGCGAAACAACCTAGACGGAGCCGCCGTTCGCCGCGTGCAGGTCTTCCCGGAGACGGCGGGCATCCGAAGGAGCTAGCCACCGCGCAACGGAGTCGGCGATCGAGTCGGGACTTACCTCCACCCCCGCGCTCCGCAACGCGACGATCGTCTTGAACACGAAACCGCGCCATTCGCCCGGGATGGCCAAGCCGGCCACGCCTCCGGTGGCACGCCACTCGTCCTCCAACGGCTGCACCTGGGGGTCCTGCCACCACGCTTCGATCGGGGGCGTCCTGCGGCTTCCGTCCCGGAGCGGCACGACGTTCACCTTCGCCGAGTTCGGCCGACGCCAGTCCGGCGCGCGATGGACGTCGGGCTCGTAAAGGCGGCGTTTCGCATCGAGCTCCTCGGAGCCCGCGGCCGCGTCGACGTGAAGGACGAGCCGGAGAGAGCGACCCTGCTCGTCGGGGATGTTCCCGGCGTTCCGGTAGGCCAGCGCCTCATCGACCGTGAGGCGAACCGCGCCGGAAGGCGGCACTGCTCGATCGGGGTCGCGGCGCCGGGCGAGCTCCAGCTCGAGGTCGGCGACGCTCATGAGGTACCAGCCTTCCTCCACGGTTAGATACTGCCGGAGGAGCGGTGGTTCAGTCGCGCGGGAGGCGCCGGACGCGGTCCGACTCGCGGTCGTCGCGGGAGGCCAGGGCGCTCGCGACCAGCCAGGCGAACGCGGCCGCTCCCAGGGCGAGGCCCGTGCCGAGAACGACAGCCGCCCACATGGGCGGGTCGAGCGCGACGACGAGCGCGCCTACGAGCAGGACGATGCCGATCAAGGCGACACACGCGATCAGCGCCGCGATCACCCAGCGGGCCGCCTGGTCCGCGAACTGCCGATCCATCGTGTTCTTCTCCATGGCTTGCATTAGCCGCTCCCGCGATCGCAGCTTGTCTTCCTTATAGGACGTTCAACGTGCGGGAAAGGTTCCCCCTTCCAGAAAAAAGCAAAACGCCCGTAGGAACTCTGTCGTCCCCCCGACACACCCGCAGCCCTACCACGAGCGCGCAGAGGGATGGTTGGATGCCGCACGTGAACGCGGAGATGAGATGAAGGTCCTGAGGACGCCGGAGGGTCGTTTCGACTCATTGGACGGATTCGTGTTTCGGCCACGCCACATCGAGGTGGACGGTCTCCGGATGCACTACGTCGACGAAGGTCCGGCCTCCGCGCCGGTCGTGCTTCTTCTCCACGGAGAGCCGACCTGGTCCTACCTCTACCGAAAGATGATCCCGGTGCTCGTCTCCGCAGGAGTGCGAGCGGTCGCCCCCGATCTGATCGGCTTCGGCCGCTCGGACAAGCCGGCCGATCCCGCCGCTTACACCTATGCATCCCACATGGCCTGGCTCTACGGCTTCGTGGAGCGTCTCGAACTCACGGGCTTCACGCTGTTCGGACAGGACTGGGGCGGTCTGCTCGGGCTTCGCCTCGCGGCCGAGAACCCCGAGCGCGTGGCGCGGATCGTAGCGGCGAACACGTTCCTGCCGACCGGCGACCTCCCCCTCGGGAGCGCGTTCGAAAGATGGCGCGCCTACGCCGAAACGAGCGACGACTTCCCGATCGGGCAGATCGTCCAACGGGGGTGCGTTTCGAAGCTACCGGAGGAGGTCGTCGCCGCCTACGACGCGCCTTTCCCCGACGAGTCGTTCAAAGTCGCCGCGAGGCGCTTCCCCCAGCTCGTTCCCGCCACTCCGGACGATCCCGCCGCCGCCGCCAACCGGCGCGCGTGGGAGGTCCTGACCGGCTGGGAGAAGCCGTTCCTGACGCTCTTCGCCGACTCCGACCCGATCACGCGCGGTGCCGATGTGTTCCTGCAGGCCGCCATCCCCGGCGCGGCCGGACAACCGCACGACACGATCGCCGGGGCCGGACACTTCCTGCAGGAAGACCGCGGCGAGGTGATCGCCGAAAAGATCGTCGCTTTCCTGGCTTCATCTTGAGGCTGCGCAACCCGAAGCATCTTCAGAACGTCACATACGACGGAACCCATCAGAACCGCCGGCGGCAGCGCCGGCGCCCGAGCCCCCAGGGGGTCCAGTGAAGAAGAAGACGGCGGCGGCCGCGGCCGCGTTGGCCCTGATCATGGCGCTGCCGCAGGTCGGCACGGCGCAAGAGGCGCCGGATCCAACGCTCCGGCTGTTCTCGCCGGACTCCGAAGTGAAGCTGATCCGCTACGGGAGCCGCGCTCCTCGTCTCGAGCGCGGGATCTGGGTCGAGGCGGAGAACGGAGCGTTCGAGATCCAGGTGAGGCGGCCGGACTACTCGCAGCCGATAGAGGCCCAGCAGGTGATCCGCAGCGACGCGGGCGTCACGACGCGGCCGATCCCACCATCGCTCGTGAGCGGATGGTGGGGATTCGACGGGTTCTTCACGATGGAAGCGCGCGACGCCTCCGACGCCGTCGTGCTCCAGAAGGCGGTCTCTTTCTGCCCCAACGGCGAAGATCGCCAGCGGACCGGTGACGCCGGACCGATGATCCCGACCTACCCGTCCGGGTGCTACGGCCAGCCCCTGACCAGGGGCGTCGTTTGGGGAGTGGACGAGGAATGGGCGGTCAACGCCCTCTCGTGGAGGGGGACGAAGCTCAACCTCCCCGACGGGACCTACGACGTCACCATCGCGATCGCTCCGCAATACCGGGAGGTTTTCGGCATCTCGGAGGAGGACGGAAGCACGACGATCGCCGTCACGATCGAGACGCGGTCGCGGACCTGTCGCCGGTGCTATGACCATGCCCATGCACGGCGGGCCGCGCCGACGGCGTCGCGCCCCCTTCCGACGGTTGAGGATCCCGACCCCGCGATCCTCCCCGACCTCGAGGCGCTGCCGGCCTGGGGCATCGGAGTCGACGCGCGCAAGAGGGGGGATTTCCTCCGCTTCGGAGCCACGGGATGGGTCGGTGGAGCCTCCTCGCTGGTGGTCGAAGGCTTCCGGCGCGATGGGGAAGAGGTGATGGACGCCTACCAGTACTTCTTCGCCGGCGACGAGGTCGTCGGCCGGGCGCCCGTCGGCGAGTTCGAGTGGGACGAGCGCCGGGGCCACTCGCACTGGCACTTCCGACAGTTCGCCGCCTACCGGCTGCTCGACGCGGAGAAGAACGACGTCGGGATCAGCACCAAAGAGGCTTTCTGCCTCGCTCCGACCGACCCCGTCGACCTCACCCTCCCGGGCGCCGTCTGGAACACGGGCGACCTTGGCCTGCGCACCTCCTGCGGATGGGAGGGGGCCATCTGGATCCGCGAAACGCTCCCGCTCGGGTGGGGAGACACGTACTTCCAGGGGCTTCCGGGGCAATCCTTCGACGTGACGAACCTGCCGAACGGGACGTACTACATCGAGGTCGAGGTGAACCCGGACGGGCTGCTCCACGAGCAATCGGCGGAGAACAACTCCGAGCTGCGAGAGGTCATCCTCAAGGGGAAGCCGGGGGCACGGCGCGTGATCGTGCCGCCCTGGAACGGCATCGACACCGAGGGAACCCTGGGGAAGTTCCGGCAGATCCGCTGAGCCCGATAACGACGAAGAGGGGCCGCGTTCGCGGCCCCTCTTTCGCGTCCGGGCGAAGTGCTACTTGATCGGGAAGATGAGCCGCGCCGGAGGTGCGTCGAGCTCGATGTAGCTCTGCTGCGACACGCCGCGGAACGTGGTGGTGAGGTTGAAGGCCGTGACCTTCTTGTTCACGAGCGCCTTGGGAACGTTGAACTCGAAGCTGATCGGCACGGTCCCGGTCGAGCTCGACAGGACCGTGTTGAAGGCGGGCGACGTGTAGGTACCGACCTCGGTGGAGCCCTTCTTTGTGGAGGCCGTGAGAACGACCTCGAGCGTGGCCTGGATGCCTGCGTAGGCCTTCACCTCGAACTCGCCCGTTACCTTGCCCGCCGAGAGCTTGACGGGCTTGTCCAGCAATCCCGGCCACTCGTGCGACAGGGCTCCCTGACCCGACGCGATCAGCACCTCCTGGGCCGCCTGGAAGATGAACGCGCACCCGTTCCCCTCGTCCGGCGCGTCCTCACGGCTGAGGTAGGTGGCGCCGCAACCACCGGCGCCGTCCCCGTCCCAGCGCAGGAACATCGGAAGCTGCTTCGGACCTGCAGCGACCTTGAGCCGGGGCTTCGCCGCCGCAGGCGCTACGAGGGATGCGGCAACGAGCGCGGCGGCCAGCGCTCCGATGACTTTCTTCACGAGAATCCTCCTGATCCGCCGGCTGCAGCCGGTGTCTTGGTCGTCCGTCTCCCGGTTCGACCTCGACCGGAGGATTCCTCGCCCTTCAGCGCTTGGCGTGATCGGCGTGGCCGCCGCGTCCCTCGCGCTCGATCTGCCTTAGGAGGCGCTCCCGCGCCTGGCGCACGGCGAGCAGGACGTCCGCCTCCTCGGCCGTTGCGACCAGCTGGTTCGGCCCGTACTCAAGCCGAAGCGTGACCTTGCGCGTCGGCGCGCCGTCGTCGCCGCTGACGTGGATGTCGAGGTAGGGCTCCTTGCCGCCCTTGAGGCGCCGTTCGAGCTTCCCAAGGTCCTTCTGGATCTGATCGACGTCGTTGTCGCTGAGCTCGCCGCCGGTCGCCGCGATTCTGATGAACATCCAGTAGTCCCTTCCTCGCCTCCGTAGTCGTCGGACGTTCGACGCCTACCCACCCGACGCCGACGTCATTCGCGGAAGGGACCGGGGGCGCTAGGTGAGCCGAGCCGCCTCAACCTCCTCGAGGATGCGGGTACGAGGCTCGGACGTCAGCATCCCCTGAACGCGCGCCCAGATCGCCCGCATCTTCTCGAGGAACGCCCGCGCCTCCTCCGTGCCGGCGAACTCGAGGTCGATGACCACGTAGTTCGGGTCGTCGACTCGGCGCTGAACCCCATAGCGCAGGACGCCGGACCCGCGGCGGTCGGCGGGGTCACTGTCGAAAGCGGCTTTCCACCTCGTGAAGTCCGCCACCCCGTGCTCGATCTGCAGAGTCGCCATCGCCACCCTCCTCCTCCGCCCCTGTTCGGGAACCTATTCGTTAGAGCCATTCTCTAACGAATAGAGAGATACTCTACTGAGATGGCGGCCGTCAAGCCCCGGAGGTACGAGTCACCTCGCCGGCGCGAGCAGGCGGCCGCGACGAGAGCCGCGATCCTTCGAGCCGCCCACGATGTGCTGCTCCGGCGGGGCTTCGTCGGCACCACCGTCGGATCGGTAGCGGCAGAGGCTGGTGTGTCGCCCCAGACGATCTACGCCACCTTCGGTGGAAAACGCGCGCTGCTCGCGAGGGTCCTGGATGTCGCGATCACCGGCGACGACGAGGACGTGCCACTCCTCGAGCGCGCATGGGTGCAAAAGATGCGCGCGGAAGAGGACGCGGAGAAGCGCGCCCGGCTCCTCGCGCGGCACGGCGCCGCAATCCTCGAGCGGGTGACGCCGATCTACGAGGTTCTGCGGGGCGCGGCCGCCGCGGACGCCGACATGGGGTCGGTATGGCACTCCTACAAGGAGCGCCGGCGCGCCGGACAGCTAGAGCTCGCCCGGATCGTCACCGCCGGCGTCCGCAGGAAGGGCCTCGCGTTGGATGCCGCGGCCGACATCCTCTACGGGCTGGGGAGCCCCGAGACCTACTCGCTCCTTGTGGGCGACCGCGCGTGGCCGAAGCAGCGCTTCGAGCGATGGTACGGAGACGCGATCGTCCGACTTCTCCTCGAGCCAGACATCGGCGGGCGGCGTTGAGCGCGCATGGGCCGGAGCCGATCGCCGAAGGGGTTTGGGTCATCCGAGGCGGCCTGCGCGGCGGCATGTCCGTCTTCCTCGTCCGCGACGGAGGCGGCGTCCTCGCGTTCGACGCCGGCGTCGCTTCGATGACCGCGCAGATCGACGCCGCGGCACGCACCCTCGGGGGCCTGACGCGCGTCGTACTGGGGCACGGCCACGCCGATCATCGCGGTGCCGCGGCCGGTCTCGGCGCGCCGGTCGTCTGCCATCCTGCGGCCGTCGCGGAGGCCGAGGGGCCGCCGATCCCCCCGTACTTCCGGCTCCGCAGGCTCGCGCCTCCCGTCGGTCTCTTCTACCGGGCCGTCCTTCCGCGCTGGGGGAAGAAAGCGCCGCGGATCACCGCGACGGTCACCGCCGGCGAAGAGGTCGGCGACGGATTCACCGCGGTCCTGCTCGACGGCCATGCCCCGGGTCAGATCGCGCTATGGCGTGAACGCGACGGACTCGCGTTGACCACCGATGTCTTCTATACGGTCGAAGCGCAGACCGGACGGAACTGCGCGCCGCGCCTCCCCCACCCGGCGTTCAACCAGGATGAAGAGCGCGCGCGAGATGCAATCCGTCACCTCGCGGACATGGATCCCGCGCAGGCATGGCCGGGACACGCCGAGCCCGTCACGCGGAACGTCCGCGCCCAGCTGCGCGCCGCGGCCATCGCCTGACCTAGGTCACGGGCACGCGCGCGGCCCGGTCGTGCCGCGGCACGACCGGAAGGCGTGCAGCAGCCCTGCGAGTCGCGCCGGGTCCGGCGCGCCCGCCGGAAGGCGCGAACGCATCAGGTTCGTCAGTTGCCACGGATCGCGACGCAAGTCGTACAGCTCGCGGTGGAGCCGACCCGTGTAGCTCTCGATGTACTGCCAGCGATCGGAGCGGAGGCTCGCCCACGGTGAACCCGACCCCATGTTCCGCCAGTACTCGAGGAGCAACCACCTTCTTCGCCATTCGCGACTGAGCAACGAGCGGCCGTCCATCGGAACGTCGTGGTCCTGCGGGAGGCCGATGGCGTCGAGCACCGACGGAGCGATGTCGATGTTCGCGACCAGCCGCGCGTCGACCTGCGCTCTACGGATCCGCTCCGGCCACCGCATCAGCATCGGGACCCGCACACTCGGCGTGTACGGATAACCCTTCTTCAGGAGCCCGAACTCGCCCCACATCATCCCGTTGTCCGAGAGGAAGAACGCGAGCGTGTTCCGGTCCTGTGAGGTGCTGCGCAGCGTGTCGAACACCTTCACCACGAGATCGTCGACCGACGCGAGTGTTCGCAGCTGAGCTCTCCGAAGCCGCCTCCCGTCCTTCAGCGAATAGCTCTCCTTCCGGATGTAGTCGGGCTTACCCTCGTCGCTGCGCCGGCTGTTCGTCGCGGGATTGCCTTTCCATCTGCCGACCTTCAATCGCGCATACTTCTCCTCCGGCACGGCTGGATTGTGCGGCGCTACCGTCGCGATCACGAGGAACCACGGTGCACCGGTGATGGCCTGCTCGAGGATGAACATCGATGCCGCGTCCGCGATGACGCTCGTCGAATAGCCCGGAAGCTGGTGGACGACACCATTCACGTTCCAGCGACCGCCGTAGTAGGCGCGGCCCTCCGTCCGCACGTACCGGTCGAAGTAAGGAGGGGCTTCCTCGAGCGGGACCTCGTTGAGGTACTTGCCGACGATGCCGGTCGTGTATCCGGCGCTCTTCAACAGATATGGGAGCCCCGTGCGCGCGTCGTACTTCTCCGCCCCGTCTCTCAGGGTGTTCGCGATGACGCCGTGGTTGTGCGCGTAACGCCCGGTGAGGATCGATGCTCGCGACGGACAGCACAGCGGGGTCGTGGCGAAGGCGTTGGTGAACCTCACGCCCTTCCGGAAGATGCGGCGGGTGCGAGGGAGCATCCTCATGCCGTCGCGCTGATCGTCGGTGACGATGATGAGGATGTTCGGCGCGCCGGGCGCGACCTGAGGCTGGGGGCGATGGCGCAAGGGAGTCGCGCCGACCAGAAGCAGCGCCACTCCTACCGCTGCGACCGGACGCCATAGCTTGGCGCGGCCGCGCGCGCTCTGAAGGAAGAACATCCCGACCCCCGTCCGGGCCTCGGGCGCGCCGAGCTAAGGGCAAACACACCCGTAGAACCGAGTCGTGTGTATCTCTGTCGCCCTCTAATTGCGCGCCTGAGGCGGACCGGTAACGGTCTGCTTTCTCGCGATACCGACCGGCGTCATCAGCGTGTCTATCGAGGAGGGACACGCCGACGAGCGGGAGTGTTGATGGCCGATCGCGCCGAATTCAACAAGCAGTGGCCGGATCTGGCGGAACGTCTGCGCAGGTACCTCGCTCGTCGCCGCATCCCGCAGGCACTCTGGGACGACGTCGTGCAAGAGACGGGGCTGCGCATGTTCCTCTACTGGGAGCGTGTCGATCCGCGCGCGTCGTTGTGGGGGCTGACCCGCAAGATCGCGGGGATCGTCCTGTGGGACAGCTACAACCGCGCCGTCGACTCCCCCGAGGTGTCCGACCTGCCGGATCGTGCCGCGCCCGACGACGTCGAGCAAGCGGTTCTGGCGCGCGTGGAGCTCCGGCGTATCGAAGCCGCGCTGGCGCAACTGACCCCGGCGCAGAGAGCCGCGCTCCTCGCCGAGATCGGCGGGCCCGCGCCCGAGGGCTTGTCGGGAGCGGCGGTCAAGATGCTGCGGATGCGAGCGCGGCGCCGGCTCGACACCATCCTCGGCCGGTCGCAGGGGGTCGCTTTCCCGTGGCGCGGGCGGATCCGCGAGCTGTGGCGGAGACCAACGACCCCGAGGGGGAGAACGTCTTCGCTATCCGAATCACTCGCGATGGGGGCGGCTTCGACCCTGGTCGTCATGTCTCTGATGCTCGCCCCTCCGAACGAGGATCCTTTCGTCGCGCCGGAAGGTTCCGCGCCCGCGGATGCACCTAACCTGCCGCATCACGAGAACGAGCTGCTCGCAGACGTCGTGCTCGAAGATGTAGACGCTACGCGGCGACTGGTGCGCGAACGGCTACAGAAGTCGGCGCGCCGTGCCGCACGGAGGACCAGCCGCCTGATCGTTGCCGGTATCGAACCGATCGCGCTGGCGCGGGCCGGATATCAAGACTCGACACGGATCGCACGCGAACACATCCACACGCTGCTCCCCGAGATCCAAGGGCGGGTGGAAGAGACACCGCTCGGCGGCGTGAGAGAGGTGAAGACGGTGAACAGAGCCGTCCGCAAGGTCGTTTACACGGCGGCGGGGGTTACCGGACCTCCGCCGGAGAAGAAAAAGAAGAAGCGAGGCTGAGCGGCAGCCAACCTGTAACGGGTGCCGGCCTCTCGACCGGCACCCGCTTCAAGCAGTGGAAAAACGCTCTTTAGGTCCTGCGTCGCGTCAGAGCCACGACAAGTGCCGCGCCGCCGAGTAGTGCACCCAAGGCACCGAGCCACATGCCGATGTCGGCGCCGCCCTCTTCCTCGTCACCTGGGCCCTGCGCCTCCAGGCGACTTACCTGGTCACGCAGATCGGCGAGGACGCCCAGCTGCCCCTGCCCCTCCTCGAGACCGAGGTCTACGACGCTGACGCGGGCCGCGGGTTCCTCTGAATCGGCAGGCCCGATCCAGCGGACGACCTCACCGGAGTCATAGGTCTGCAGCGCGGGGAACTCGAGCACATCCTCTCCCTCGGGAACCCTCGCCGAGAAGCCGAATTCCTCGAACTCGTGCGGACCGATCTCCCCGCCGCTCCAGGTGACCGACCCCACGACCTCGTCCATCTCCTCACCGAAGACCTCGATGGGCTCATCGAGCTGCCTCATCTGCACCGAGCGCTCCCAGCCCTGCTTGTCCTGGAAGCTGACGAAGACGAGGTTGTCCGGGAACTGCACCTCGACCTTCGTGGTGCTGGCGTTGTCCCTCTCGTTGGGAACCCGCACGACGAAGCGGAAGAAGGAGCCAGCGGGAGCCTCGTTCGGCTGCACCGTCACGTGAGCCCACGCCGGCACGGCGGTCACCAGCGCCACAAGAGCCGCACCGCCGATCAGAACTACCTTTCTCATCGTTCCTCCTGATCTATCGATTTACCTGCACGCGAACGGTGGCCCGCTCCTCCTCGAAGCGGCCCATCCGCGCGACGATCTCGAGCTGCCACTCTCCCGGCACCGAAAGCTGCCGCCCTTGGACGACGAAATGTCCGTGCGCCAACTCCGTGCCTTTACCGACGAGTGGCCCGATCTGCTGCTCGGGCATACGGAAGAGAACCCTCATGTCCTTCACATGAACCGGAGCGCCGGCAGGCGTGGTGACCGTCAGGTGCACCTCGTTTTCGCCGACCTCGTTCGGGTCGACCAGCACGTCGAGGTTGTGGTCGCCGAGCCGCACGTCCGCGACGAAAGGACCTGAGGTGGTCGTGGCGACCTTGGCAGGTGGAAGGTTCACCAGGAAAGCCGTCAGGGCGAGGACCACGAGGATCAGCCCGACCTCGGCTCCCAACAACCTGCGCAATGCCGCCAGTGGAGCAGATGCTTCGTCCCCGGCAGCCGCGCGGCGCAGCCTCGGCTTCGTCCACCGGTTGTTGATCGCGCCGAGCACGAGAGCCGGTAGGAAGACGCCCAGCTTGATCAGCAGGATCGAGCCGTAGGTGCTCCCTCGCAGAGCGGCGAGACCTCCCACCTCCTGCCACGACCGGTAGACGCCGGTCACGATGATGATCGCTACGGCTACGAGCGCGACGTCGGAGAACCGCCCGATCATCGGTGCCAAGACCCGCACGCGCTCCCGTTCGGCGAGTCTTCGAGTCGCCGGAAAGACACCGACCAGGAGCAGCACGAGACCGCCGAACCACGTGGCGGCGGCCGCCATGTGAGCGGTGTCCGCTGCCACGCCCGCCACCGCCGGCGACGAGGTTCCCGCGTGACCCGCGAGACCCGGAGTGGCCAGCGCCGCCAGCCCCAGAGCCGCGGTCGCGACTACGAGCCACGCCGGCGGGGACGCACTCCACTCGTCGCCCGGTGCGAGCGCCCGCTTCCAGGTGAACCAGACGCCCAACAACAACGACAGGAACAGCACGCGGGCAAGCGCCATCGTGCCGAAGCGCGTTCCGACGACCTCACCGACCACAGTAGGAGCGAACGCCTCTGCGATCGACACCTGAGCTGCCACTGCGCCTTGCAACACGATTCCGGCGAGTGATCCCACGAGTGCTACCGCCCATGCCACCAGCGCGGCCGCGCCCCACCGTCGAGCGAACGCGCGGCGAACGGCCGCATCCGCCGACGCGCGACGCCAAATGAGCACGACGAACGCCAGCGCGCCGCAGAACACCAGCAGCGCGGCGAACGTCACCCAGCGTGCGACGGCGAAGATGATGGCCGTGAAGCGCTCTGCGCGCTGCTCGCCCCGCAAGATCTGCGATGCGATGCCCTCTGGGTTCTCACCCGGCTCGCCCACGTGGAACACGAACGCCTCCGCGATCGCATGGCCGTCCGCGGAGACGACCCTCCACGTGACGGTGTACGTCCCGATCACCAGGTCGGGCTCCAGCGGGACCGCGATCGTGTCCGGCTCTCCAGGAAGGTGGTCGGCTTCACCTGTGTCGACGCGGTCGCCGTTCGTGTCGAACACGCGGATCGACCCGAAGGTGATCTCGACCGGTTCGTTGAACCGCATCACGACGCGCTCGGGCGGA
This sequence comes from Actinomycetota bacterium, assembly GCA_035540935.1. Taxonomy (GTDB): domain Bacteria; phylum Actinomycetota; class CADDZG01; order CADDZG01; family WHSQ01; genus DATLFS01. The sequence goes on along the minus strand of DATLFS010000031.1, from coordinate 33,367 downwards.
GCGTCCACCACCTCGTCGATCCGAGGCTGCGTCGACTGGACGATCGCGTGCGCGAGAGCCGGGCGCGCGCCCAAGAGGAGCGACGCAACGGCAATCGCAGCTGCCGCGATGCACGCGGCAGCGTGTCGATATCTGAGAGTCATGGGCACCACATGCCGATCGAGAGCGCGCTGGGGCGCGCTCTTCCGGATAAGCGACTAGAGACGCAGCGGCTGTGGCGGCCCTCGAAGCGTGGTGGCGCCCGAACCGGGACGAGCGCGGAGACGGAGCGGCTCGGAGTTGAAGGGTGTGGGTGGTGTCGAGGCTCGGCGCGACGTGCGCCTCGTCCCCTTGAGGATGCCCACGACCCGTTCGATCAGCAGTAGGACGAGCGCGCTCAGGAACGCCGCAAGACCCTGGAGGACGATCCCGAGGATGAAAGCGGGCTCGCTCAGCAGATGCGAGACGGAGTGTCCGGTCGCCGCGCGTTCGAGCGCCTCGAGCAGCATGAAGGCTCCGATCTGGAGGAGCGCCAGGCGCGGAACCGCATAACGGTAAGCCCCGGGAACATCGTGCTGAGGGTCGCCACCGGCCCATACCTTGGCCGTTGCGAAGTGGACAAGGCCTGCAACGAACACGCCGACCGCGAGCGCGATGACGAGGGTCCAGCGCGCGTGGCCGGTAGCGCTGAGTAACTCCTCCCGTGCGTGCGGATCCGGCGTGACGAGCAGATAGGCGAACGAGTGGGCGGCGACGACGGTGACCGCAGCCACGGCTCCCATCAGCGACCGGATGCGAACGTGCGAATTCACAGCCGGAGCCTAGCGCGGGAGGCTTGCGCGGAGCGGCCGGCGGCAACATGCTCGACCCGGCATCGTCTGTGACCGTGGAAGACAAGACCATTAGGGAGGCCCCCGTGGCCGCAAAGAAGACCTCCGCCGGCAGCGCCAAGAAGAGATCGCAGGGCTTCACCGCCGAGGAGCGCGCCGCGATTAAAGAGCGCGCGCAGGAGGCGAAGTCCGAGAAGCGTCGAGGCTCGAAGGCGGACGGCGAGAAGGAACTGCTTGTAAAGATCGCCGAGATGCCTGAGGCCGACCGCGCCATAGCGGAGCGGCTCCACGCGATCGTCAAAGAGGTCGCGCCCGGCCTGTCGCCCAAGACGTGGTACGGCATGCCGGCGTACGCGAAGGACGGCAAGGTGCTGTGCTTCTTCCAAAGCGCACACAAGTTCAAGACGAGGTATGCGACCGTCGGCTTCACCGACTCGGCAAAGCTCGACAAAGGCGCCATGTGGCCCACTTCCTACGCGCTCACGGAGCTGACGCCGGCCGAGGAGAAGAAGATCGCCGCGCTCGTAAAGAAGGCGGCTCGCTGAGGAGGTGTCCGGGAGGCGATCGAGCGCCCGTCCGACTGACGGACGCGGCCGCGTCGCCGTTCGGAGCGAGCCCGCGAGCGGAGGCGGATGGGAATCGAACCCACCCACCGGGGGTCGCCCGGCGCACCGGTTTTGAAGACCGGGAGGGACACCAGTCCCCGTTCGCCTCCTCCGGAAGCGTACCGGGGCCGTTTCCGCCTCCGGCACCCGGGAAAAATGGCAGAACACGTCGCCGGGAGGCCTCCGGACTAGTACGCTGAGGTCCGGAAAACCCTCCTCCCGGACGATTGCCCGGGCGAATCCGGACAAATACGGTTCGAGGCGGGTTACCGAATACGTTTCTCGAACGTGTGACTAAGGTAGCGCCCGGAACTTGTCGACGGGGGATCGATGGCCGGTACGTGGGTGGACATGCAGAGCGACCATGAGGTGATGGAGGATCTCCACCTCGTCGCTCGCACGCGAGAGGGGGATGAGCGGGCCCTCGAGGTTCTGCTCGCCCGCTATCGCAACTTCGCCCGCTCCAAGGCCCGCGCTTACTTCCTCGCCGGATCCGAGAAAGAGGACGTCGTCCAAGAGGGCATGATCGGGCTCTACAAGGCGATCCGCGATTTCGACCTCGCTCAGGACACCCCCTTCCGAGCCTTCGCCGAACTCTGCATCTCGCGGCAGATCCTCACCGCGATCAAGACGGCCAACCGACACAAGCACCAGCCCCTCAACACGTCGGTCTCGCTCGACGCGCCCGTCTACGGGAGCGACGAGGGATCGGACCGGTCGGTCGGCGAGGGTCTGGTCGCTCCGCAGATCAACGACCCCGCCGAGCTGGTCATCTCCGCGCAGGAGATCGAAGCCATCCGCGACTCGATGAAGGGCAGCCTGACCGAGCTCGAGGGGAACGTCCTCGCCCTGTACATGGACGGCAAGTCCTACGAGGAGATCGCCGGGACGCTCGGCAACCACGTCAAGTCGATCGACAACGCCCTCCAGCGCATCAAGCGCAAGCTGCAGCGCCATCTCCAGGAGCGGAGCGAGCTCTCCGCCTGAAGGTTCCGTCTCTCCCCCGCAGTAGCCTGACGTGATGGGGGACGATCCTCGCCTTACGCTCGAAACGCCCGACCGGCCGCTCCGACGTCCGGTCCTCGTCGCGGCGTTCCGTGGGTGGAACGACGCCGGCGACGCGGCGTCGTTCGCGGTCGAGCATCTGGGACGCGCCTGGGGGGCCGAGACGATCGGCGGCATCGACCCCGAGGACTTCTTCGACTTCCAGGCGGTGCGACCGCAGGTGCGGCTAGAAGACGGCCTGACGCGAACGATCACCTGGCCGAGCAACGAGTTCCTTGCCGCGCACATGCCGGCAGCCCAGCACGACGTGCTGCTCCTCGTCGGGACGGAGCCCAACCTCAGGTGGAGGTCGTTCACGAAGATCGTCACCGACGTGGCGATGAAGTTCGAGACCCAGCTCGTGATCACGCTCGGCGCGCTGCTGGCCGACGTGCCGCATTCGCGGCCTGTTCCCATCACGGGTACGGCCGGCGACCGGGCTCTCATCGACCGGCTCCAGCTGCAACGCTCGCGTTACGAGGGACCGACGGGCATCGTCGGCGTTCTCCACGACGCCTGCCGGCGCGCCGGGCTCGATTCGGCGAGCCTGTGGGCGGCGGTCCCTCACTATGTCGCGGTGTCCCCGAACCCGAAGGCTGCGGTTGCTCTCATCGAGGCGGCGACGCGGTTGGTCGGCGCGCCGGTCGAGATCGATGCGCTGGTCAAGGCAAGCGCCGACTACGAGCGCCGGGTCGGCGAGATGGTTAGCGAAGACGAGGACGTGGCCGCCTACGTGCGGCTGCTCGAAGCTCGCTCCGACGAACGCACGAACGATCTGGAGACCGAGCTTCCTAGTGGAGAGGCGCTCGCCGCCGAGCTCGAGAGCTTCCTGCGGAGGCGCAACGAAGGTGAGGACACCGGCGCCTGAGCCGACTACAGCCCGGGCCAGTCCTTCGGCTTCTCCTCCACGTCGGGCCACTCCCGGTTCTTGCCCTCGCCGGCACCCGCGAGCGCGTCGCCGAGGTCCCGCCGGGCTCCGATGTCGCCCGCGGCGGCCAGAAGATCCTCGAGCTTCGCCCGCTCTCTGCCCTCGATGCGGATACGGAGGGCGGCGAGCACGTCCGCCTGCTCGTCGGTGAGACCGGCCGCACGGTCGATCTCGGCTAGAGCGCGCTCGGCGCGCACGATGAGATCGCGATCGGACTTCGCCTGTTGCCGCAGCCGCTGCACCTCGTCCTCGGTGCTCATCTCGTGCTTTCTACACCGAGGAGTCGGGCTACTTCATCTTGTCGAGGACGTGGATCGTGTAATACGCGCTGAGGAAGGTGTTCTCGGTCCCCTGCTCGAGGTTCTCGCGGCTCTCCGCGACCAGCTCCATGAACGGGACGGTGTCCCACGGCTGGTGGTATCCCGGGTAGTCGGCTGCCGTCCGCATCCCCGTCCAGCGCATCGTGAACCAACCCTGCCTCGCGAAGTTCTGCTCGTCGGAGTTCCGGATGTTCGCCCCGCAGAAGCAGACGTGCCCCTCACCGCCCAGCGGCCACTTCTCTGCTGCGCTGGGGCCGCCGTCTCCCTCGGGGAATCCGAGGAAGTCGAAGTTCACGTAGCGCACGATCGGCTCGGCGCGGATCCCGTCGGTCGGGTGCGGCCCGTGATAGATGCAGATGCAGTACGGAGCCGGGTGACCGATGCCGACCATGTCGAAGCCGAGCCCCGCGTAGATCTTTTGCCCCTTCTCGGCAAGCATCTCCGCGTACGCCGCCGATGCCACCAGGCCGTTCTCCTCCGCGTCGAACCAGAGCAACGCGATCGACCGGTCGGTCTTGATCTTCGTGAAGGCCTTGCCGAAGAACCGCATCATGTTGGTTCCGCTGCCGTCGTCGTACGCGCCCTGGATCGTGGCTCCCGCACCGGGCACCACGTCGTAGTGCGCGATCAGGGCGATCCATTCGTTCGGCTTCTTCGTCCCTCTCTTGACGGCCTCGACCACAAGAGCCTTGTCCTGCGGGGCGGGTCGCGTCGTCGGGAAGTCGAGGATGCGCGTCTTGAACCCGTTCTTCTTGGCCTCGGCGGCGAGGAACTCGGCGGCCGCGACGTTGTTCGGCAGGCCCTGTTGCCGCATCGGGAACCTGTCGACGAACTCCTCCAGTCCGGCGATGATCTCGGCGCCGGTGATCTTCGGCTTCGGAACCTTCTTGAGGTCGACGAACTTCGTCTTCGCTCCCGCCGGCGGACCCTGAACCACGGCGGGGATGAACAACGCGCAGGCCAGAAGCGCCGGCGCGACCTTTACCTTCCATGAGTGCATCTGGCTGATCCCCCGAGCGTCAGGCCGATCCGTCCTAGACCTAAGTGATTGGCGGCAGCCCGGCGCGTTCCTGCCGGAAGGAACGGTCGCTCCTTCGTCGAACCGCGGAGCCAAGGCAGACGAATTCTCGCTAGGGGGACATCGTGAAGCTCCGCAAGACACTTCTCGCCGCGACCGCGTGCATGACCGCGCTCGCGCTCATCGCGCCGCCCGCCGCGGCCGCGAAAAAGGGCGGTCCGATGACGGTCGGCACGGACGACGAAGGCGACTGGGGCGGAAACACGGGCCTCGCCGGCACGCCCGCTCAGGCAGCGGGCGGTCCGACGGGGCAGGATCTGGTAGAGGCCCAGATCGGCATGGCCGACAAGGAGACCGTCAACTTCATCATCAAGGTCTCGTCGCTTCCGCCGATCGGCGGCGTTCCGGAGTTCGTCCGCTACGTGTGGTCGGTCGACGTCGACGGTGAGTACGTGGAACTGGACGGCAAGTACACGAACTACACCCGCGGCGCGTGCGACCCCACTTCGGGACAGTGCCCGCCGCCGCGCGACCCGGGTCTCCAACCGTTCATCGTGAGGGCTAACTGCCGCCCCGACCCCAACGCCAACAACATCACGGTGTGTGACGAGGTCGGCATCGTGCAGGCCGCGTTCGACGCCGGAGAGGGAACCATCACGATCCCCGTCCCCCTGGAGCTCATGAAGGCGAAGGCCGGATCGAAGATCGGCCCGGGCACCAGCGACTTCACGTCGCAGCTGGGCGGCAACCTCGTGGCGCTACCAACCGCCTTCTTCGCGTTCACGCTGTTTCCGGCGGACGGGATCACGATCGACAAGACGTTCACGGTGCCGGGCGGCAAAGCCAAAGGCAAGAAAAAGAAGAAGTAAGAGACCTCAACGGCGGGAGAAAGAACGACATGAAGACGCGAATCGCAGTTGCGCTGATGGCCGTCGGCGCGCTCGTAGCCGGGCCGCTCGCCCTGCCGGGCGGAGCCGCCAAGTCCGTCACCGTGGCGACGGACGACGAAGGGGACTGGGGCGCCGCGAGTGCGCTCAGCGGCACGCCGGCCACGGAGATCGGCGCGCGCAGCGGTCAAGACCTCGTCGAGGCACAGATCAGCATGGCGGACAAGACAACGGTGAACTTCGTCATCAAGGTGACGGAGCTTCCCGCGATCGGCGGGACACCCGAAGCAGTGCGCTACATCTGGTCGCTCCAGGTCGACGGCGAGTACGCCGAGCTGGACGGCAAGTACACGAACTACAGCCGCGGCGCCTGTGACCCGACGGCCGGGACGTGCCCTCCGCCGCGGGACCCGGGCATGCAGCCGTTCCTCGTACGCGGCAACTGCACGACCGACGCCACGGCGAACCTCACGACCTGCGAGGAGTTGGGCATCGTCCAGGCGACATTCGACCCGGCCGAAGGGACGGTCACGATCCCGGTCACACTCGAGATGCTGCAGGCGAAGCCCGGCTCGCGGATCGAGGGCGGGAGCAGCTCGTTCACCTCGCAGGCCGGCGGCCAGATCCTGGCGATCCCCTCGGCGTTCGTCTCCCGCAGCGACATGCCATCCGACGGGATGAACATGACCAAGACGTTCACGGTGCCGGGCGGCAAAGCCAAAGGCAAGAAAAAGAAGAAGTAGCAGGACGACTACAGGAAGGACGATCGAGATGCGGTGGAAGCACCTACTCGCGGGCGGTGTGGTGGCCGCGCTCCTGGTAGCCCCTCTGGGCGCGCCGGGAGCTGTAGCGGCGAAGAAAAAGAAGAAGCCGTCGGGACCGGTGGTCGTCGGGACGGACCCCGAGGGTGACTGGGGCGAGGGCAGTCAGCTGGCGGGAACGCCGGCTCAGGCGCTCGGCGGCCCGCTCGGCCAGGACCTCGTCGGGGCCGAGCTGGAGCTGGCGGGAGACACGCTCAACTTCATCATCAAGGTGACGGAGCTGCCGCCGAACGGCGGCGTCCCGGAGTTCACCCGCTACTCGTGGGACTTCAACGTGAACGGGGAGCGGCACGACATCGACGGCAAGTGGACCAACTACACCCGCGGTGCGTGCGACCCCACCTCAGGACAGTGCCCGCCGCCGCGGGACCCCGGGCCGCAGCCGTTCATCGTCCGCGGCGAATGCCGCGTCGAGCCGATCGGAGCGATCAACCTGACGGTGTGCCAGGAGCTCGGCGTCGTTCAGGCCACCTTCGATCCCGCGGCCGCGACGATCACGGTCCCGGTGCCGCTCGAGATGATCGGCGCCGGCCCGGGAACCAAGATCGAGCCGAGCGCCGGAACGTTCGGAGCGGCACTCACCGCGTCGCCCGCGGCGTTCGTCACCAACGCAACGATGCCGATGGACCTCCTCCAGGTCACGAAGACCTTCGTCATCGCCGGCAAGAAGAAGGGCAAGAAGTAGCGATACCGATACTCCGAAGCACCCCCGCGATCCCGCGGGGGTGTCTTCATGTCCGGGCAGGAGCGCCGGACGCAGCGTCGAACCGACTGAGCGGCAGGCAATCCAGGAAAGGACGGCAACACATGAAGCGGATGGGAAGGGCGCTGGCTGCGACCATCGCGGCCGCGGCGCTCGTCGGGGGTGCGGTCGGCACCTCTTCGGCGCGCCCGCAGCAGACGTCGGCGCCGCTCAAGGGTGAGGGCGAGGGGCTCAAGATCGTCGCCAACATCGAGTACCAGGGCGGCAGCGACATGGAGTTCCTCACGGTCAAGGGCCGCGACTACGCCTTCGCCGGTCAGGCGAAGGGGATCGGCGGATCGCAGACCGGTGGCATGCGTGTCATCGACATCACGAAGCCGACCAAGCCGAAGCTGGTCGCGTTCCTGAACTGCGCCCTGTACCAGACCGACATCCAGATCTCGCACGACAAGAAGACGCTGATCATGGCGCAGGACGGCAGCCCCGCCGGTCCCGACGGCTGCCTCATGGCCGGCAAGGCCGGTTTCATGACGGTCGACATCCGCAACCCCAAGAAGCCGAAGCCCATCGGCGTCGCCGAGATCCCGCGCGGGTCGCACAACGTCACCGCCCACCCGAAGAAGCCGTACGTCTACAACTCCGACTCCGACCTCGCCGGCGTGGGCGAGATCCAGATCTGGTCGATCAAGAACCCCAAGAAGCCCGAGCTGGTCAACACCGTCCGCTCGCTGCCCCACAGCCCGCACGACATCTCGTTCAACAAGGATGGGACACGTGCGGTGACCGCGGCGGTCAGCCACATCGACATCTTCAACACCGAGGACCCGGAGAACCCGACCCTCATGTGGACGGGCCAGTGCCCCGGTTGCTCGATCACGCACGACGCCAAGTTCTCGCCCGACGGCGAGAAGATCATCGTCGGCGACGAGGGCGGCGGCGGCATGGGCTACCCGTGCCCGGGCGGCGCGCTCTACTTCTACGACTTCTCGACCGGCCAGGTCCCCGTGCTGACGGGCATCTACGAGCCGCAGGAGGTGCTGTTCGCCCGTGACGGGCAGACGTCGCTCGGCGCCTGCACGTCGCACGTCTTCGACATCTCCGACGATGGAACGAAGGTCGCCATCTCCTGGTACACGGCCGGGACGCGCTATCTCGACGTGTCGAACCCGCAGGGCATCACGATCGGCAGCAACGGCGCCGGCGTCCAGGAGCTCGGCTGGTTCATGCCCGACGGCGGTTCCTCGTGGTCGTCGAAGTTCCACAAGGGCCCGTACATCTTTTCGAACGACATCAACCGCGGCTTCGACGTCTACAAGATCGAGGCCGGCGAGTAACGGCACACCCACCGGCGCCTGCCGGCGTCGGAATGCGAAGCCCCGGGGACCTTCCCCCCCGGGGCTTCGTCTATGGGCCGACTTTGGGTAGGCACAGGAGAGGGCCGGCCCTCGGAGAAATGGAGCAGACGTGACCAAGCATCGGCGCGCGCGGGTGGTCGCGATCGTCGCGCTCGCGCTCGCGGCCGGCTCGCTCCCGCTGGCGCCCCGCGCCGGAGCGGCCTGCGCGCCGATCACGGTCGAGGGCGAATGGACGACTGTCGCCGCTCCGAGCTTCTCCGACGGTCCTGCCACCATCGCCGCCTTCGACGTCGTCTCGACGCAGCCCCAGAACATGTTCCTGACGAACGGGCGCGTCGTCATGCGAACGTCCGACGGCGGTTGCACGTGGACGGAGGTCTTCCGCATCGAGGTCCTGCCCGACCTCGACATCCCCGTCTCGGCGCTCAACGCGCGCATCACGCGGATCGAGATCCCCGATCGCTCGGCGAGCCGGATCGTCCTGCTGATCGCCGAAGAGGTGGGCCCGGTGGTCAGGCCGCACGTCGCGGTGAGCGACGACGGCGGCGACTCGTGGGAGGGCGGCGACGCAGGCCTTCCGGTGGCGACCGGTGGCAACCTCCGCCTGCACGGCGCGCCGTCCGATCCGGATGTCCTCTACCTGATGGCGCGCCAGAACCCGGTGGCCGGAGGGATCTCTCTCTTCCGGTCGACGAACGGCGGGAGGACGTGGGAGGAGCGCAGCGAAGCGGATTTCTCCGCGGCCGACTTCCTGATCGACCCCCTCTTCCCCGACGACCTCTGGCTCTTCGGCGCGTCGGGGGTGGCGCGCTCGCTCGACGGCGGCGCGAACGTCATCCCGACCGCGATCACCGGCGTTACCCCGCTCGCGACGCTCGTGCACAAGCCCGGCGCGCCGCCGATATTCATGGGTTACGACCCCGACGGCGGGACCATGGTCATCACGCCGAACGGGCAGATCGTCGACCGCATCGGCGCGCCGCCGAACATCGTGCTCTCGATGGCGACCGGCGGCTCGCCCGAGGACATCGTGGCGTCGGTGCACCGCGGCTTCTTCCGGTTCGTCCCGCCGTACTACTGGGTGAACATCGGGCGCGACGACCAGCACGAGCGCGAAAACATCCTCGACCTGGTCGTGGACGACTCGGCACAGCCGTCGGTATTCGGCCGGACCGCCACGACGATCGAGCGTTACCGCGGCATCTCGACCGTCATCGATCTCGACTCGTTCGATCTGACCGACCCCGACCTCCGGCGCTCGCTGCCCTCTCTGACGCCGGTCGATCGAAAGATCCGGCTGAAGCCGGGGGAGACGAAGTCGGTTCCCTACGACATGCGGGTGCCGCCGGAGGACGTAGGCCTCGACGTCTTCTTCCTCGTCGACACGACCGTCAGCATGCAGTCGTCGATCAACGGGTTGCGCAAGGGGATGCAGCGCATCGCCGACCGGCTCGCAGCGAGCGGGATCGACGTCCAGTTCGGCGTCGGCGACTACAAGGAGTATCCGATCCCCGGCTACGGCGACCCAGGCCAGGGCGACTATCCGTACCGACTGCAGGCGAAGATCGCGCCCGTCGGCACCGCCCTCGAGGGCGCGCTCGAGGCACTCGAGGCGAGAGGAGGGGGCGACATACCCGAGTCGACCCTCACGGCCCTGCAGCAGGCTGCGACGGGCGAGGGGGAACCGCCGTTCGTGCCGGCCGGTCAGGACGCCGGCTTCCGGCCGGGGGCGCTGAAGGTCATCATCAACATCACCGACGCTCCCTTCCACAACAGCGCGGCCCATCCGTCGCCCGACATGGCGGCCGTGATCGAGACGCTGCGGGAGAAGGAAATCCTCCAGATCGGTCTCGGCGTGTACGGCCCGAACGGCGCCGGCGGCCTCTCGCACCTGAAGCAGGTGGCCGAGGGGACGGATGCGCTGGCGCCGCCCGGCGGTGTGGACTGCGACGGCGACGGCGACGACGACCTCGGCGAGGGAGAGCCACTCGTGTGCCGCATCGACAGTTACAGCACCGACGTGGCGAACCTCGGCCCGCCGATCATCGCCACGTTGGAGGCTCTGCGGAAGGACGTACCCGTACGGCTGGAGGTGTCGGGCGCCGGCGACCTCCTCGGTGAGGTCACGGCTACGACCGACCGGGTCAACGTGCTGGCACCCGATCGCGTCCGCTTCGACGTCGAGTTCACCTGCCCGCGCTCGTTCGTGCGGGAGACCGCCGACGTGGAGCTGACGGGGTTCGCCGCCGGCAGCGAGATCGCCGGTGCCCGCGCCCGGGTCGTGTGCCTCCCGGCGGAGCGAGAGAAGGTGGAACCGCCGCCGCTCGCGGCGACGCCCGCCGCCCCGGTCGCGCCGCTCGCGGCGATCGTGCTCGTGCCGCCGGCTCCTCCGGCACCCATCGTCGAGCACATCCCCGGCGCGCAGAGCAACCCGGCGGCTCAGACCGGCTTCGCCAGCCAAGAAGAGGAGCAGCTCCAGGTGGCGACGGCGGTCCAGCGAGGCGTCCCGGAGCCGGACACCGAGGAACAGCTCGCCTTCACCGCCTACACGGCGCGCCGCAAGGATCCCGCCCCCGCTCCGGCTTTCATCGGCGCGGCGGCGGCCATGTTCCTCGCCGCCGCCTACCTGCAGGCCGCCCGCCAGTCGGCACGCCCCAGCTTCGTGCGCCGGCGGTCGCGCTGAGCCCCCCTCGCTTTATGCGCCGGCGGTCGCGCTGAGCGCGACCAGCCGCACAGAAAGACCCGGATCCCGGGATCTTTGTGGGGCGACGGTCGCGGGTGCCGGCTAGATCCAGCGACCCGAGCAACTCAACCCGCCCGTCCGGCGCGCCGATGTAACCACTCGTGACCCAGCTTCAGGCTCGTCCCGCGTCACCGGCCGCTCCCGACAGCGGGAGGGCGGTCGTGGACCTCCTCCGCGTCCTCCACACCCACGACCCGTACACCGCGGGCCACTCCGTTCGGGCATCCGGGTACGCGGCCGCGATCGCGCGGGCGCTCGGATGCGACGCGCGCCTTGTGTCCCGGGTGAGGAAGGCCGGGTTGGTGCACGACATCGGCAAGATCGGGGTGCCGCGGACGGTCCTGGGCAAGCCCGTCGACCTGGACGCGCGCGAGCACCATCTGATGCGCCTGCACCCGGTTCTCGGGGCGAGCATCCTCTCCCGGATCCCCGGCCTCGAGGAGTTCGTCCCCATCGTTCTCGATCACCACGAGCGCTGGGACGGCGGGGGGTACCCCCGCGGCGTCGCCGGCGAAGACATCACTCTCGAAGCCCGCATCCTGTTCGTCGCCGACTCCTTCGACGCCATGACGACCCGGCGCCCCTACGGCGGTGTTCTGTCGAAGGGGGACGCCGCGGCCGAGATCTCGCGCTGTGCGGGCCTCCAGTTCGACCCACGGGTCGTCGCGGCTGCGGTGGGGGTTCTCGCTCCGGACGCCTCCAGGGGCGCCTGAGGGGCTCTCGGGGGCATCTGCGGCCCGGCGCGACTCCAGACCCATAAAGATCCCGGGATCCGAGCCTCTCTGGGCGGCTGGTCGCGCTGAGCGCGACCGCCGGCACACAAAGCGGGGGGCCCCGGCGCGACCGCCGGCACATGAAGCGGGGGGTCTAGGCTCCGGGCGATGGGTCAGCCGAGCGCCCTCATGGTCACTTCGTCGTTCCTCCCGGGCATGGGGGGGATCGAGAGCTACCTGGCCGAGCTGTGCGCCGAGCTGGCGCCTCGGGTCGCCGTGTGGGCTCCGGCGCGCCGGGACGGCAAGCCGCTGCCCCGAGACCTCCCCTATCCCGCCTACGGCTACGGCGGGTCGATGCTCGTCCCCGGCCGGGGCGCCGCACGGTCGATCGTCGCCCACGCCCGCCTGCTCGGGACCGACCGCGTGCTGTTCGGGACGCCGTGGCCGCTCCTCCTCCTCGGCCCGTCGCTCCGGCGCGCCGGGCTTCGCTACGCCGCCATCGTCCACGGCGCCGAGCTGCTGGTGCCCGGAGCCGTGCCCGCTCTCTCGAAGCGCCTTGCCGAGGCGCTGGCCGGCGCCGAGCTGCTGCTCCCGGTCAGCGGGTTCACCGGCGAAGCGATCCGCTCGCTCCTCGCCCGCCACCGCCTTCCCGTGCCGCCCGTGGAGGTCCTCCGGGCGCGGGTCGATCTGGAGCGCTTCCGGCCCGACGTCGTCACCGTCGGCCTCCGGGAGCGGCTGGGCGTGCCGGTGGGCGCGCGGGTCGTCCTGGCGTTCGGGCGCCTGGTCAAGAGGAAGGGGGTCCACCGTCTCGTCGACCTCGCGCCGGAGCTGGCGCGCCGCGTCCCTCACGCGGTGGTGGTGGTAGCCGGGATGGGGCCGGAGAAGCGCTCGCTCGAGCGGCGCGCCGAACGAACCGGCGCGCCGGTGATCTTCGCGGGACGCGTTCCGGACGCCGACGCTCCGGCGCTCTACGCGGTGGCCGACGTCTTCTGTCTTCCGGTCGCAGACAGGTTCTTCGGACTGGAGGCCGAGGGACTCGGCGTAGTCCTCCTCGAGGCGATGGCCTGCGGCACGCCGGCGGTCACCGGCCGCTCGGGAGGGACGCCGGAAGCGGTCCTCGACGGCGAGACGGGCTTGGTCGTCGACGCCACCGACCAGAGCGCCCTCACGGACGCGCTCGTGGCGCTCTTGAACGACGCCGAGGTCGCGGAACGCATGGGGCGCGCCGGTCGCGAGCACGTACGGCGCGCCTTCAGCGAGCGCCCGCTGCCCGACGGCCTGGTCCGCTGGATCGGCGAAGGCGTACGATGACTTCCGCCGCGGCACCTCCTCGAGCAAAGGGGATCGACGCATGCGCATCCGCGTCTCGTCACCGGGTCAGTCGCTCAGCGAAGGCGACCTCGATCGCATCCACCAGGACCTCGAGAAGATCGACCGGCGGCTCGCCGGTCGCGACGAGGTGGACGCCGAGATCCGCGTGAACCGGGACGGGAGCTCCGAGATGGTGGGAGTCGTGCTGGAGGTCGACTACGGAAGGAACCATCTCGTGGCGACCTCTCGCGGCGGAGACGTCAACTGGTGTGTGCGAGACGCGCGCGAAGAGATCCTGAGGCAGATAAACGACCGGACGCGAAGAGGGCACTCGAGCTTTCTGAAGAGGCGATGAGCAGCCGCGACCCGCAGACGCGCCGGGATCGGCGCGACGACATCTTGAAGGCGAGCCTCCATCTGTTCGCCGAACGCGGTTTCCACGGCACATCGATGCGCGACATCGCGCGCGAGGCCGGCATCACGGAGGGCCTCATCTATCACTACTTCGCATCCAAGCGCGACCTGTTCCGCGCCATCATCGACGAGCACTCCTTCCTTCCGTTGCTCCGCACGCTGCCGCAGCTCGCGGGGCAGCTCGACCTCCGCGCGTTGCTGGTCGTCCTCGCCCGCGGCTTCTTCGATGTCCTCCGCCAGAACAGAGAGCTCACGCGACTCCTGCTGCAAGAGGTGCAGGTCTTCCCCGAGGAGCGCGAGACGTTCTTCGCCGACGCGGTTGGGCAATCCATCGCGGAGCTCGGCGCGATCTTCGAGGAGCGCATGAGCGAGCGGGCCCGCGGCCAGGTCGACCCGCAGGTCGCGGCGAGGCTCTTCTTCAACTCGCTGCTGGCGTTCTTCGTCGAGCAGGAGATCCTCGGCGGAAAGAACCTGCTCCCTGCCGACGAGGCGACGTACGTCGACCACCTGGTCGACATGTTCGTGAAGCGGCTGGGGACGGGGCGCGCCGGACCGCGACCGGTGCGAGACTCTTAGAGCTGGCCCATCACGCGATCGACCATCGCCAGCAGCTCGGCGCGCCACGGCGATTCATCGAAGACGTCGAGCGCGGAGCGGGCGCGGATCGCATACGCCTCGGCGCGCCGCTGCGTCTCCTCGAGGGCTCCGGCGCGCCGTAGCCCTGCCAGCCACGGTTCGAGGTCGCGCTCGCCGTCGACGAGCATCCGCCGCAGGTCGTCGTCGCGGTCGCGCCCAAGGAGAACGGGGAGCGTGAAGACGCCCTCCCGCAGGTCGGTGCCGGGAACCTTGCCCGTCACCTGCGGGTCGCCGACGAGATCCAGCAGGTCGTCGACCACCTGGAATGCGAGGCCGAGACTCTCGCCATAGACCACGAGCGCGGCGCGCTCGCGTGGCGGCGCGCCCGCGGTCGCGGCTCCGAGCTCGCACGCAGCGCGGAAGAGAGCCGCGGTCTTCCTCTCGATCGTGTGCAGGTATTGCTCGATGGAACGCTCCGGGTCACCGAGTGATCCCGTTTCGATGATCTGTCCCTCACACACCTGCGCGATGGCGCGGGCGAGGATGCCCGGGACCTCTCCGCCGGCGTCGGCGCCCAAACCGCAGCCGAGAGCGAACAGGTAATCGCCCGACAGGACCGCGACCTCCGTGCCCCACTTGCTGTGGACGGTCGGCGCGCCGCGCCTCGTCTCCGTCTCGTCGATCACGTCGTCGTGGTAGAGGGTCGCCAGGTGGACGAGCTCGATGGCCGCGGCGGCGAGGTCGGTGCTCGGGACTCCGGTCTCTCCCGCTCGCGCCGCGAGCATCACGAGCGTCGGACGAACCCGCTTCCCCCCGGCCTTTATCAGGTGCGTAGAGGCCTCGCTCACCATCGGATGCGGCGACGATCCGGCGGTCGCGAGCAGAAGGTCTTCGATCCGCTTCAGATCGTCCTGTAACCAGTCCGGCGTCACTCGCCGACGACCTGGATGCAGTAGCGACGCTCGCGCGACGAGTCGAGCTCGACGAACAAGACCCGTTGATCCTCACCGAGTAACGGCTTACCGCCCACGACCGGGATCGTCTCCGACGCCTTCCCGAGGAACGCGTGCACGATGTGGGACGGGCCGTTCGCCGGTTCGTTCTCGACGAGGTTCTCGGTCCGTATCGCGAGGTCGTCGTGCGCGTAGTACCCGTCCTCCGGGGCGATGGAGGTCATCGCACGCGCCATGGCATCGAGCATCTCGGTGCCGCCGCGCGCGAGCAGGACGCAACACGTGGTGTGAGGCGAGAAGACGAGGACGCTGCCCTCCGCCACACCCGAAGAGCTCACCGCCTGCTGGACCTCGTCGGTGATGTCGAGCGCGTCGAGTCGGCCGCCCGTCTTGGTCTCGAATTCCTCGAAGTGCACCACGCCCCTGATTCTCACCCACCGCGCGGCGGGGGCGGGTTGAAGAGATGTTCGGCTGCTCTGAACGGGCGTTCAGGGAGCCGCAGAAGGGGAAAGAACCACCGGAACTTCCCCGCCCGGGGAGGGATAAAAGCGAATCGGGAGAACCAGGGGCATATGGGGGAAAGGCCGGACGACCTGCACCGGAACGAGCAGGCGGACGACCGCGACCTCGTTCTGGCGTTCCAGAAGGGGTCGTGCGAGGCGTTCAACCAGCTCTACGCGCGTCACCACGCCCGCGTCCGTGGGGTCTGCACGCGGCTCCTCCACAATCCCGAAGACGTTCAAGAGGCGACGCAGGAGACGTTCCTGCGGGCGTACCAGGCTCTCGGTCGCTTCAACGGGCGCTACCAGGTCGGCGCGTGGCTCGGGACGATCGCGACGAACGTATGCGTCGACCTCTTGCGAGCTCGCTCCCGGCGAGGTGCGCTCGTCCTCATGCCGTCGATACGAGAGGACACGCCCGATCCTGAACCGACGGTCGAGGAGCGGATCTCGCAGCACGACCACCGCGTCCACGACGCCATCGCGCGTCTCCAGCCCCTCCACGCGCACGCGTTGCAGCTCCGCGCGCTCCACGGGCTCTCGCACACGGAGATGGCCGGCCGCCTGCAGATGAGCCCCGCTCAGGTGAAATCGCTGCTGCACCGCGCCCGGTCGTCGTTCAAGCGCGCCTTCGACCGCGCCGGCAATTGGCTCGTCGCCCCGGTAGCGGCCGTACGCAGCCTGATCCACCGCAGCCGCGACTCGGCCGCCACCAGCAATCCCGTGATCGCGATCACCGGCACGGCCGGCGGAGCATTCGCCGAGCGCGCCGCCGCCGGCGCGCTGGTCGCCGCTCTGGCGCTCGGCTCCTTGCCGGCGCAGCCACAACCGCGCCCGACGGTCGAGGTTCCCACCGCGGCAGGAGCGCCCAAGCGGTTCGCCCCTAAGACGCTGGCAACCGAGGTCGGGCAGCAGGCGGCCCGAACGGAGACATCCGAAAGGTCCGCGCCGACCGCCCTCGACGACCCACGAGAGGCGGCCGGAGCCCTCGTAGCGGAGGTCGGGCGGGTCGTGGAGGGCTCGACCGCGCCTCCTCCTCCCGAGCCGCCCGACGACGATGACGTCGTTCCCCCTTCCCCTCCGACGACGACGGGCACGAACGAGATCGTCGAGAAGGTGAAGGAAGAGGCCGCACACCTGCTGGAGCGCCGCGACTGACGAGGTCGGCGCGCCGAAAGGCCACGGCGCGCCGTGGTACAAGCAGGCATGGCGAACGGCGGATCCGGGGTTCCCGAACCACCCCCCGCGCCCCGGTCGTTCCTCGAAGGCGACCACTTCAAGATCCTCTGTGAGATCGAGCCCTCGCGCGCACCGGACATCACGCGCGTGCGCGATCAGATCGAGACGTTGCGCCCGGTCGTCGACGCATTCCTGATCCCCGACAATCATCTCGGGCGCGCCACGATGTCGTCGGTGGCGGTCGCGCACGAGGTCGCGTACATGGGCGGCCTCGGGATCGCATGCCTCAACGCGCGCGACCGCAACCTGCTCGGCTTCCGCCGGGACCTGCTGACGGCCGCGGCGTACGGGGTCAACCACTTCCTCTTCGTTTACGGCGACGCGCCGAAAGAAGGGCGGCGTACCGAAGACCTCACCGTGCGCGGCATGATCGAAGAGGTGCGCGCATTCGGCACCGGCCCGTTGTTCCAGGGATACCCCGGCTTCCGCATAGGGACGACGGCGCGGGTCGGGCGCCCGCTCACCTGGCGAAGGCGGGCCGACTTCATCTTCGTCCAGATCACCTACGCGACCGACCGCCTCATCGCGTGGCGCCGCTCGCTCGACTTCGACGGGAAGGTCTATGCGGGCGTGATCGTGCTGGCGAGCGCGCGGATGGCGATGCGGATCAACGCCGCGATCCCCGACATCCGGATCCCGCGTCGCATCATCGATAAGCTCGACGACGACCCGCAGCTCGGTATCGATCTGGCGTGCGAGCAGATCGAGGCGCTACGGGAGTCCGGTGCGTTCGACGGCGTGCATCTCGTCCCGGTGGCGCGCTACCGCGAGATGTCGGAGCGGCTGCGTTCGTTGCCTCGATAACGCGAAGAGGGCGGGGATCTCCCCGCCCTCTTGCACGAACCAACCTTCGCCGTCAGCGGCGCGTCTTGATCACGACGCGGTTACCGCCGGACTCGTTCATCTCGTCCTGACTGACCCAGCGGACGCGGAAGACTCGCTTCTTGAACTTCGCTCGCAGTCCGAAGCTGTACTCCGACTGCGCGTCGAGCGTGGCGTTCTTGATCGTGCGCCAACGGCCATTCTTGCGGCGCTGAAGGATGACGCGGTCGCCTGCCTTGTCCGGCTCGACCTGTCCCGAGATCGTGAACCGCTGCCCCTTCTTCGGCCGGAACGGCCGCGGCTGCGTCGTCACCGACGCCTTCGCCAGAACGGTGTCCGGAGTCGACGTTGCCTCGGCACACGCATCCGTCTCGCCCAGCACCGCGATGTACTCCGCGTTGTGCTCGATCCGGATCGGTACCGCGAACCCGCCGGCCGAGTCGCTGTTGGTCGAGGCGATCTCGGAGAAGGCCTCCTCGCCCACGATCCGCCTCTGGATGCGTACGAACTCGTCGTCGACACAGGCGGCGCTCTGCGACGTGATCTGCCCGTCGAAGCGCATCAGCGTTCCCGCCTTGGCGGTGTCTGCTGCCGCCTGCAGCGTCGCCTGTCGCTCGCTCTTGGTCTCCGTCGGCGTCGGTGAGGGGCTCGAGGCGGTGGGCGTCGGCGACTCGGTTGAGGTCGGGCCGGTGGTGGGGGAGTCGGTCGGGGTCGCCGTCGAGGCCGCGGTCCAGGTAAACCTCACGTCGTCCTCGGTCGGCCCTTCACCCGGGCACGGCATGCCGATGATCGGAACCCCACAGAGCGCGCTCGAACCCGGCTCCGGCACGTCCTCCTCACCGAAGCGGGCGCTGTAGCGGCCTTCGCCGGTGGTCGTGGTCTCGTCGAGCTGGATGCGGATGAACGTCGTCCCGTCCGGCTTGGTCTGGGTCGTGACGGAGTCCGGCTGAGCGTCGCCGCTCTGCGGGGTCTTCGTCGTGGGGGTGCCGTCCTGGTTCGAGATCCACGCGTCGGGGTCGTCGTCTTCGATCGTCCACACCACCTGGACGTTCTCGACCGGTGCGCCGTCGCAACCATCCTCGGAACCGTTCGTGACCTTGTTGCCGTCGGTCACGATCGCCACGTACTGGATCTCGAAATTGGCGGGACCGGTCCCCGTCTCGGGATCGGCGTCGATGCACTGGGGAGGACCGGCGGCCGCAGCCGCGACGCCCTGCCGCGACACGACCAGCGGCGCCGAGAGGTGCGTGCTGGTGGGAGAGTCGGAGGAGGTCGCTACCACGCGCAGGCGCTCACGCAAGGCTTCCGAGGTGGCGAACGTTACCTGCACCAGGAAGGCTCGCGACTCACCTGCGGCAAGATCGCCGATGTCCCACGAGCACGTGGCGGCGTCGCAAGTTCCGCCGGGCAGCACCCGGCGCGCCGTGAAACCCTCGGGCAGATGAGCCACGGCTGTGACGCCGTGCGCGTCGCCCGCTCCTTGGTTGTTCACTTGGATCCCGTAGACCGCGGAGCCGTCGGTGACCTTGCCCAGCTTGGCGCCGACCGTCACGAGCGGCGACTCGGACGTCTTCCCGACGGCGCTCCACACGCCGAACAGGCCGACGATCATCGAGACCGCGACGAGGATCGACAATCGCGCGACCCATCTTTCAGACATGCTGTGACCCCCTAGAACGACCGGTGAGACCACCGGCCCCATCGAGTACGAGAACTGCCACTCTAGTCGAGCACCCCTCCCACGACGACGGGGTTGGGCCACAAGTCCGCTCACGCGCGGGCGGTTCCTGCGGGTATGTCGGCTTTGAGAACGAGAAAGTTTGGAACCTATTAAGACGCGCGGCGGGCGCGGGCGCGCCGGCGCTTGAGAGAAGCCCGCTCTTTGTCGGTGAGTCCACCCCAGATCCCGTACTTCTGATTGGTCTCCATGGCGAACTCGAGACACGGCTCGGCGACCGGGCAACGCTGGCAGATCGACTTCGCATGCGCTTCGCGCGCCTGCTTCTCGAGCTCGGATTCGCCCTCTTCGCCGAAGAACACGACGTTGTCGTGCTCGCGGCAGAGCGCGTCGTCCTGCCAGTCCATGACTTCCTCGGCATTGTCCAGAAGGGACAAAACCGCTCCTTCCTTGGTGCTAGTTACCTCGTGAACTCCGCGGATCGTCGGCGGGGTTCTCCTACCACTTCGTCACTCCCGTAAACGGCGGAGGCTGTGGTGACATTCCGTCACCGGCGCCGCGGAGGAGCCCGCCTCCTGGGAGAAGACGCTCGGCGCGCCGAACGGGTTGCGCCCGAAGCGATCCGAGTCTAGAGGCCGTGTCAAGGGTCACCATCGGGACGACTTCAACAAAGTTCCCCTAAAGCGGCGGTAAAAGGGGAGGGCCGGCCCGAAGGCCGGCCCTCTCGAAGTTGCGGTCGTTCAGCGCTCGCAGCTGCGGAAGACGTTGGCGCCGAAAGCGTCACGGCACGAGTCTCTGCCGCTGCCGCCGCGGAGGGTGTCGTTACCCCTGCCGCCGCGGAGTACGTCGTCGTCTCTACCACCGCGGAGGGTGTCGTGACCCTTATTGCCCTTCAGGGTGTCCTCGCCTGCGCCACCTCGGAGGACGTCTCTGCCGGATCCGCCGCGGAGCGTGTCGTTGCCGGTGCCGCCGCGGAGGGTGTCGTCGCCTTCCTCACCGTTGATCGCGTCGTCACCGCCGGCGCCGATCAGGATGTCCGGCCCGCGGAGCCCTCGGATCGAGTCGTCGCCTCCGAACCCACAGATCACGTCGCGGCCCTCGGTGCCGATAAGGACGTCGCTGCCCTCGGTGCCGAAGATGGTGCACTCGCTCGGCCCCCAGCGCTTCGTCGACTGGTCGATGCAGTCGCCGTTCTCGGTGCAGGGAGTGGCCTCGGCAACGATCGTCTGCTCACCGGGCTGGTTCGACACGACTGTCGCCGTCGCGCGTCCGTTGGCGTCGGTGGTGGTCTGCGTCTGCGTGAACTCGCCGGGGCCGGTCTCGTGCCACGCGATCGAGGCGCCCTGAACCGGTTGGCCGTTCTCGTCGGTGGCCGTCGCGGTGAACGTGTGCGGCTCACCCGTCGGGTTCGTCGCCTCGTCCGGCGTCAACGTGAGGTTGTCGACCTGGTTCGGAGCTTCCGTCCACGTCTTCGTGACGGTGTCCGAGCACTTGCCGGCCTGCGCGCCCTGCTGCGGGTCGTTGGCGGCGCGGTCGCACTCGTCGATCTCGTCGGGCTCACCCTGGCCAAGGTCGTCGTTCAACGTGCCGGTGATCGACTGGGTGCCCGGCTCGTCGGAGGTGGTCGTCGCCGAGACCTGACCCTGGTTGTTGGTCGTTCCCTGCGTCGGGCCGACGAACGTGCCTGGACCACTCTCGGTGAACGTCACGCCCTCGCCCTGAACCGGATTGCCGTTGCGGTCCCGCACCGTGCAGGTGACGGTGTGGTTGGTGCCGGTCGGGTTGGTCGCCTGCTTGGGCGTGCAGTCGATCGAGCGAGCATCGAGACGCTCCCACGTCTTCTCGACCACGTCGGTGTTGTCCGGCTCCGCGCCGTTGCCCGGCTGAGCCGCCTCGTTCCGGCCCTCGGCCGTGTCGGCCTCGGTCGTGGCGTTGTTGTTGTCGCTGTCGATCCAGGCGCGGTACTGCGTGATCCCGGTGCTGCTCGTGTTCTGGTTGGCACCGCCGTGCGTGAACGAGCAGGTGCCGGCCTCATTCACGTTCGGCGTCGCCGCGTCGTCGGCCCGCGTGGTGCAGGTGAAGTCGGGGCTCTGCGGCGTGTTGCCGTTGTCGGGGTCGTTGGCGCCGGTCGCCTCGGCGTCTACGTTCACGCCCGATACGCCCTGCCCTTGGTTGTTCGTCGCGGTGCAAGTGACGGTGTGCGCGGTGCCCGGCGGGTTCGAGTCCGTCTCCGGCTCACAGTTCAGGCGGCCGGCCTGGCCGGAGCCGGTCCACGTCTTCTCGACCACGTCGGTGTTGTCGGGTTCCGCCGTGTTGCCCGGCTGGGCGGTCTCGTCGCGGCTCTCCGAAGGATCGGCCTCGACCGTGTTGTTGTTGTTGTCGGAGTCGGCCCAGGCGCGGTACTGCGTCGTACCGGGACTGCTCGTCCCTTGGTTGCTGCCGCTGTGCGTGAACGAGCACGTCCCGGTCTCGTTCGTCGTCGGCGTCGCGGGGTCGTCCTGCCTCGTCGTGCAAGTGAAGTCCGGCGACTGCGGCGAGTTCGAGTTGTCCGGGTCGTTGGCGCCGGTCGCCTCGGCGTCGATGTTCACACCGGATTGAGGCTGACCCTGGTTGTTCGTAGCGGTGCAGTTGACGGTGTGGCTCGTGCCGGTCGGATTCGAGGCCTGCTCCGGCTCGCAGTTCACGCGCGGCTGAGACGGAGGCGGGGGCTGCGGCTGATCCGACCAAGTCTTCTCGACCTGGTCGGCACGGTCGTTGCCGGTGTCGCTGCCGTCGGCCTGCTGGGCCTCACCCGTGGTTTCGGAGCCGCAACGCAGGTTGTCGCCGCCCTGCGAGGCAAGACCGACCCAGAAGCAGATCTCGGCGGTGCCCAGTTCGGCTTCGTTCTGCGTCACCGTGATGTTGCACTGGCCCCTCGGCAGCCGGTTGGGGTTCACGATGTCCGGCCCCGGAGACACCGTGCACTGATAGTCGGGCGAGTGGTAAGAGGCTCCGTCGACCGCATCGGGGTCGTTGATCCCGTTCTCGACCTCGCCGAAGACACGGGGACCTTGCGCCATCGGTTCGCCTTGTTCGTCCGGCGCCGGCGTATCTGTGGGGTTCCCGTACCGGTCGGTCACGTAGCAGTTGTAGACCTCGTTCGACTCCGGTCCCCCCGAGGGATTCGTCTCCCTCTCGCGGTCCGGCGGGCCCTGATCATCGCAGTCGACCGCCGCAGGCTCGCCGGGCGTCCACGTAACCGACACGACGTCGGTGCAGTCGGGTTCGGTCACCTGGGGCGGGGCGCATCCCGTGCCGGGAGTCTGTGACTCGTTGCGGCCCTCACCGTTGTCCCGCGTCGAGTGGTCGATCCACGCGCGCCAGGTGTCCGTTCCGGTGCGCTCCCCGACGTAACTGACCTCGCAGGTGTAGTTCGCACCCGCGATATCGCAGTGGAGGTCGGGCGTAGCGGGGCTGATGTTGCCCCCGTCGGGGTCATTCGGACCGGCCTCGTTCTCGAAATAGATACGAACGTTGCCCGACGTCGCGGTCCGGTCGCCGTCGATACACGTTCCTCCCTCCGTTGGGTCTTGACACACGAGCCTGGCGGTCATCGTGTGCGTCTGACCGACGCCACGGGTCGCGGTCTCCGGCTCTACGTCGAGAGCGTGGGTCCCGTGGTTCGCACCGGCCTGCGGAAGCGCGACGAAGAGCGACGCCGCCGCGAATAGACCCGTGAGCACCATCAGGACGAGCGACCGCCTGGCGACGCCTCTCTGCACCTTCATGCCCGTAACCCTCCTGCCGAAGAAAAGCTCGCGGAAACCCCACGAGCAGGATAGTCCCTGCCTAAACAACGGATCCGGATACTTCAGAGTTGCCTGCCTTGTCGACCCTCAGGAAAATCTTCGCCTCTAGGTTCGACACCGCCTGCGCGGTTCCCGCTCCCTCCCGGCTACTGGATTCGAAAATCAGTCGACCCGGACACCCCGGATGGGGCTGGTACCGGGCAGGTGGTCGTCGTCCCCGGTGGACGTCATCCGGGCCCGGACCTCCCAATCGCCGGCTGCCGGCAACGAAACCGAGGTTTCGTAGGAGCCGTCGGCGCCGATCTCGGCGGTCCCGCCTTGCGTCCAGGTCGCTCCGCCGGGGCGACGGTACTCGACCACGACGGGCGCGCCGGGGTGGACCGGCCGGGCCTCGCCTCGGACGGTGATCTCCTCCCCCAGGCGAGGCCGCAGGGGCGTCACGTCGATCATCAGCACCACCCTCACCCCCACGACGTGCTCTCCCTGCGTCGCGGCCGTTGAAAGCAGCGGGTCGGCGAGCTCGGCGGTGTAGATCGCTCGGGCCTCGGGCGTGACCCCGAGGTTCCACGTCCCGTCGGCGCCGGTGAAGACCTCATAGACCCGGGTGATCCCCATCGACGGGATCGTCTCGGTTACCAGCATCCGGGCGGCCTCGGCGGGCAGCTTCCGGCAGGTGACGCTTCCGCGGAGCCACAGGCTGGTGCCGAACGGCGTGACGGAGGCTCCCCCGGGCGGAGAGATCTCCGTTTTCGGCCGGCCTTCGAGGCGGAGCGAGTAGGCCATCGTCGCCTCATCCCCGCGCGCGGCACCGTTCGCCAGCCCCAGCACGATCCCCCCGATCTCGCCGCGCCCGAAGGCGACCGACGTTCGCCCGACGCCCAGCTCATCGAGCTCGAGCATCCGCTCCTCGACGGGACCCCTGCGCGGGTCGATGAGCGCGAAGGCGCGGGTGCCGGGCGGGCCGGTCACCGTCAGGAGGCCCCGAGCGGCAGACGGACCGCGCCGGTGCGGCGTCAGGCGGACGTAGTCGCCGCTCAACGGGAGGAGGCCGCTTTCGCCCAGATCGCTCGTGAGCCGGCACGACTCGTTGCGGACCGTGTCGCTCCGGAGGACGGCCTTGTAACCCGTTCCCGCCAGAACAGCGCGGTAGGCGGCGCCGAGCTCGAAGTGATGCAAGCGGCGGCGCCACAGGTGGAAGATTCCCCACTCGTCGGCGATTGAGGAGCCGTGGCGTGACAGCACGTTCTCGAGCGCATCGAGAACGCCGACGTCTGGTGACGCCATCTCGTCCCACAGGTCGCGCACGATCTCGAAGTCGAAGCGCTCTGACAGGAAGCGGAAGAAGAGATGCGCGCCGTACTCACGGCGGTCATCGGTGGCGGTCAGCGGGTGGCGCGGCGCGGGGACGAAGTCGCGCAGGAACGCGAGCGCGGCCGGATCCGACTCATCGAAGCGGTGTTGGGCCCACGACGCGGTTGCCTCGTCGATCCAGTCCGGCTCGAGCGCGTCCAGCGCCTGCTGGATCGCGTGGAAGTACTCGTGCGCGGCAAAGCCCGCCAGCTCCGCGCGCGCCGCCGGCGCTATCCGCGACGGTGGGACCACCATGTACGTCGCCCGCGAACGATCGGTCTCCCCGGGAGCCGCTCTCACGTACCCGCGCCCGTCCGCCCGCGCGACGTAAACGGGATAGCGGCCGTCCTCGAGAGGCGGCTCGGGGAAGCCCCACGCCTCGACCTCCGCCGCCCGCGCCGCTTCTAGCGCCTCGGCGAGCGCCTCGATCGAGTCGGGAACGCCGTCGGAGTCGCCGTCGCTCAGATCGGGCGCGTCCGGATGATCCGGAGCGGTCACCCAGGTGATCGTGAAGTGGGGCGAGTCGTACGTCCGCTCGGGAGGAGGCGACTGCGCGACGGCCGCGGGCGCGGCAAGGAGGGCAAGCAACACGAGAACGACCCCCGGACCCCTCTTCATCGCCGGAAGGTTGTATCACCGGCGACCGGCGACTCAAAGCAAAACGAGTAGACGCGAGAGGAGCCGGTCCCGTCGAACCGGCCCCTCTCTATTCGCCTTAAGAGCGACGCGTCAGCAGCTCCGGAAGATGTTGTCGCCGAACCTGTCCCGGCAGGAGTCGTTGCCGCGCCCGCCGCGGAGCGTGTCGTTGCCCCGACCGCCCCGCAGGATGTCGTGGCCGCGTCCACCGCGCAGCGTGTCGTGACCCTTGTTGCCCTTGAGCGAGTCGGGACCCGAACCGCCGCGGAGGACGTCGCGACCGGTCCCCCCTCGCAGCGAGTCGCGACCGCTGCCTCCGCGCAGCGAATCGGCGCCCGTCCCACCTTCGAGGATGTCGTCTCCGTCGGCGCCTACGAGGATGTCGTCGCCTCCCTCGCCGCGGATCGTGTCGTCGCCGCCGAAGCCGCAGATCACATCATCGTTCTCCGTGCCGACGAGGACGTCGTTCCCATCGGTCCCGAGGATCGCGCCCTGGCGCGCGCAGTCGCCCGTCGGGGTCGGAGTCGGAGTGGGCGTTGGCGTCGGAGTGGGCGTTGGCGTCGGCGTGGGGGTCGGCGTCGGGCTGGGCGATTCCGTGGGCGTCGGAGAGGGGCTCGGCGTGGTGGTTTCCGTCGGGGTGGGCGTCGGAGCCACGCAGGGCCCCGTCGCTTCCTCCAGCACCGGCGCGGGCGCCGGCTGCGCCCATCCGATCGTGGCTGCGTCGGCGGGCTCGTCGGCGCAACGCGTGTCGTCGTCGTCCCGGTCGGCCCAGACCGTGATGAACGTCACGCCGGCATCCGGCGAGCGCAGGCGGAAGCGGAACTGCCCCGCGTCGTTGGTCCCGGCCGGAACGGACTCGACGTGCATGATGTCGGTTCCCGGGCTCGGCCGTCCGTGGACTCCCTGCGTCCCGGTGAAGGCGTTGGTCGAGCAGTTGTACGCGGTGCTCTGCTGCTCGTGGTTCTGATCGGGCGCCTGGTTCGCGTCGACGCCGCCGGTGCCGGTGAACTTGTCGAACTTGAGGTTGTTCGTCGGTCCGGTGGCATGGACGTCGACGTTCGCCCCGGCCATCGGCCGACCCTGCTGGTCCGTAACGGTCGCGGTGAGGATCTGGCTGCATGCGGGGACCGAAGCGACCTCGTGCGTCTCCGGTTCAACGGAGATCGCGGTCGCGATCTGGTCGTACGCCTGCGTGACCCGGTGAGCGTCGCCGGCGTCGGGCTCCTCGAGCACGACGATCTCGCGGTTGGCTCGTGCCGCGACCGCCGTGACCGCGTTAGCAGGCGTGTCCGCACCGAGGACACAGCGAACGCCGTTGGCGGCCTGAGCCCTCGTCTCGTCGCCACACTCGACCCACGCCGGCTCCTGTCCCGGTGGCGTGGTCGTGTAGAAGACGGTGACGCCCGAGGCGCCGCTGCTCAGGTTGACGTTCAGGATCGCGATGCCGCGGTGGAAGCCAAGGGCCCCCCCATTGGCGGGATAGGTGATCTCGACCGTCTCCGCGGCGTCGTCCGGCGTCGGTGCCGGGTTGACGTCGTTGTTGCGATTCACCTGGATCGCCCGCTCGTGCTGCGAGACGAGCGTTCCTCCGCTGAAGAGCCGCGCCCTCAGCGTGTGCGCGCCGTCGGGAACATCGGCGGGGATGTCGCGCTGGAGCGCCCAGGTGTCGGCTGAGACCTGCGTCGCCACACCGAGGAAGACGCGGACGCCGCTCGAGAGCTGGATCTCGAAATCGACCTGCGCGCCCGCCGGCGGGTTCTGCACCCAGGCGACGAAGTGGTACGGCTGCTCCTTGTCGGAGACCTCGGTGCTGTGGGCCGACGGGTTGAGGATGCGGATCTCGGATGCACCCTGTGCGCCTGCGTTGACCGCGAAGAGCCCCACAACGAGCACGTAGACCCCCGCGAGCGCGAGCAGCGCCCGTCGGGACGTCCGGCTAGAAACCATCAGCATCACCCCTGCGATCGCGTCGTCGTCTGATCGTTCTTTCGTCCTCTCTAGTCATACAACGGGTGCAGCAACATCCTCGTTCGCTTGCCTTGGTTCTTCTACGGACGCGAGAGGGACCGGCCCCGCAGGACCGGCCCCCCAACGCAGCTCCAGAGGTGCTTAACGCTCGCAGCCTCTGATGATGTTGAACCCGTAGCGGTCCCGGCAGGAGTCGATACCGCGCCCGCCGCGCATCGTGTCGTTGCCGAAGCCACCACGAAGCGTGTCATGGCCGCGCCCGCCACGGAGCAGGTCATGGCCGCGGTTGCCCTTGATGCTGTCGGGGCCGGTGCCGCCGCGGAGCAGGTCCTTGCCCTCTCCGCCCTCGAGGGAGTCGGCGCCGGCGCCACCGCGGGCAGTGTCCTGGCCGTCGCCGCCTTCGATCGTGTCGTTGCCGGCTTGGCCGAGCAGGATGTCGTTGCCCGCATTGCCGCGCAGTGTGTCGTCGCCCTCGAACCCGCAGATCACGTCGTCGCCGTCGGTACCGACGAGGATGTCGTTGCCCGCGGTGCCGAGGATGGCGCCGACGTTGGCGCACTCGCGGTCACCGCCGCCTCCGAGGCTCTCGGAGTTGTCGTGCGGCGACTCGCAGTTCGGGTCGTTCGGGAAGTCGATGAGGCCGTCGCCGTCGTTGTCGATGTTGTCCCGGCACTCGGGCTGAGGCGGCGGGGGAGGCGGCTGCGTCGGCTCGTCCCAGTTCTTCAGGACCTGATCGGCGCAGTTGCCGGCCGGGTCCCCTTGGGTCGGCTGGTTGGCCGGGCGGTTGCACTCCGCGTTCTGGACGGTCGTACCGCCCTGCGTGCCGGGCGTGGAGGCGTCTTCGTCGGTGATCGTGCCGGTGATCTCCTGCACGCCCTCTTCGTTCTGCTGCGCGGTCGTCGTGATCGCCACACGGCCCTGGTTGTCGGTGATGCGGTTCGGGTCACCCTCGAACCGTCCCGGCCCATTCTCGGTGAACGTCACGACCACGTCGCCGACCGGGTTGCCCAGTGCGTCGGTCACCGTGCAGGTGACCACGTGCGGCTCGTCGCCGGGGTTGTTGGTGTCGTTCTCGGGCTCGCAGTCGATGTTGCGAGGTGCGCGGGTCCACGCCTTCTGGATCTCGTCCTGCCGCTCGTTCGCGTCGATTGTGTTGTCGTTGTCGCGGTCGACGAAGGCCACGATCGTGTCGACGCCGGTCTCGTTGGACTCGAGGTCGTCATCCTCGTCGTAGGCGCAGACGGCCTGACCGATCGTGCCCTGACCCGCGTTGCCCTCGGTCCCCGTGGTCGTCGTACACGACCCCCTCACAGGCTGCGCACCGGGCAACGTGTTGTTGTCGGCGTTCGGCCCGGCGGTAACGACGAAGTCCACCTCGACGCCCGCGACCGGGTCACCCGCCGCGTTCGTCGCGGTGCACGTGAAGGTGTGACGGCGGTCCCCCGCGGCGAGATTGTTGGTGGCGAACTCCGGCTCGCAGTCGAGCGTGTTGACGCCCTCTTGGCCGCCGGCAGTGAAAGTCTTCATCGCCGTGTCCTGCGGCTCGGCGCAGTTGCCGGCAGGTGCGTCGGGCATGTTGTTCACCGTTGCGGGAGCGCAGTCGGGGTCCTGCCCCTCGGCGAAGGCGGTCACCTGCACGTCGCCCTCCTGATTCGAGCGGATCCCGAAGATGACGCGCCCGTTCGCGTCGGTGGTGAACTGGCCGTGGATGATCACGCAGTCCTCGTTCGGCGCCTCTTGCGTCGGACAGTCGGTGTCTTCGTTCCGCGTCGTCGGGTTCTGCGCCGCTTGACCGGCCTGTCCACCCTGCGCGGGCGCGACGGTGGTCGGCACGCAGAACTGAAGCGCCGGCGCGGTCTCGTTCTCGCGGAACTCCTGCGACGCGATCACGTCGATGACCTCGCCCTCCGCGGGGTCGACGTCGTCGTCGCGCGCGTCGATCGTGTAGGCGTTACAGGCGCCGACCGACGCGGTGTCCTGCTCGGGTTCCAGATCGACCACGGCGACGGGCTCGGCACCGTGCGTGGCGAATGCGACGCCTCCCAGCGGCAGGGCGAGAGCGATCGCGGTCACGATCGCGATGAGAACTCCGAGCTCGCGTCTCTTCTTCACGGTCGCCTCCTAGTTCGGGATGCTGCTCCGGCATCGGGCGAGACGTCCACCCTCACAAGAGCTAACGGCGCGCGCCCGCGGGAGGTTCGCTTGTCTTGCTGGGACGCGGAAAGGGCCGGCCCCGCAGGACCGGCCCCCCTCCGTCCCCCCCTGCTGCTAGGACTCGCAGGAGCGGCGCACGTTAGCGCCGTAGACGTCGACGCAACGGTCGTTGCCGTCGCCGCCGTTCAGGATGTCGTTGCCGCGACCGCCGCGAAGCGTGTCCGGACCCGCCGCTCCGCGAAGCGTGTCGTGCCCAAGGTTCCCCTTGAGGCTGTCGCGACCCTGACCACCGCGCAAGACATCGTTCCGGCTGCCGCCCTCGAGGACGTCGTTGCCGATCCCGCCCTTGAGCGTGTCCTTGCCGCGGCCGCCCTCGAGCGTGTCGTCGCCCGAGTGGCCGTTCAACACGTCCTGGCCGCCCTTGCCGCGGATCGTGTCGTTGCCGCCGAAGCCGCACAGCACGTCATCGCCCGGCGTCCCGATCAGCACGTCGGCGTTGCTGGTTCCGAGGATCGCGTCTTCGTTCCTGGAGCACTCGCTCCGAGGCTCCCCCTGCTGTCCCAGCGCCGCAGGCGCGAGGCCTCCGGAAAGCCCCATCGCGCTCAGCCCGAGGACTGCCATGGTCCGTGTCAGCTTCATGCCCCCCACCCTCCGTCGTCGTATGTCCCGGTAACTACCTGAACGTCGGTCCTCAGGCGGGGGTTGCCTTGTTTTTCCAGATTCACCCGAAGGTGGACGCGAGAGGGGCCGGCCCCGAAGGACCGGCCCCTCGAACTTCCTTAGATCAGGAAGCTAGCTGCGCAGCGTCTCGCAGTTGCGGAAGACGTTGTCGCCGTAGCGGTCGATGCACACGTCGGTGCCGTCACCGCCGTTGTTGATGTCGTTGCCACGCCCGCCGCGGAGCTCGTCGTTGCCACCACCGCCCCGAAGGGTGTCGTGGAACTTGTTGCCCTTGAGCGAGTCGTTGCCGGCGCCACCGCGGAGGACGTCCTTGCCGCCACCGCCGACCAGAGCATCGTCGCCCGAGCCGCCGCGGATGGAGTCGAAGCCGGAGCCACCGCGGGCGGTGTCGTTACCGGCGCCCGCCAGGATGAGGTCGTTACCGGCCTCGCCGCTGATGACGTCGTCGCCGCCGAGGCCGCAGATCACGTCATCGCCCTGAGTTCCGACGAGCACGTCGTCGCCCTGGGTTCCAACGATCGCGTTGGCGTTGGTAGCGCAGACGGTCGGCACCTCGCCGCCGCCACCCGTCTGGGTGACACGCTTCTGAACCGAAGCGCAGTCGGCGCCGGCGTTACCACCGGGGTCGTTCTGCAGGCAGACGGTGATGATGTCGTTGCCCTGGCGGAACGCCTCGATGGTGGTGGTCGCGGTGCCGTCGTTGCCCGTCTCGTTCGGAACCGCGCCGGTGAAGCGGGTCGCGGTCAGCTCGCCGCCGCCCGAAGGTGCGATGAACCACTGCAGACGGCCGTTGCCAGCAGGCTGCGTCGAGACGAAGTTGCCCGACGCATCGAACGTGCACGCAAGGAGCTCGTCGGTGTCTCCGACCTGGTTCTCACGGAACTTGTCCCCCGTGAGGCACAGATCCTGCGGGTTTGCACCCGGCACGTTGAAGACGAGCTCAACGTCCAGCGGCGCCGTGACCCAGTGCTTCGTCAGCGTCGCCCGCTGGTTCGCGGCCTGGTCGGCACAACCGTGACCCGCCGGAGGCGCGGTCGGAGGTGCCGGAGCGGTCGCCTGCGGGTCAACACAAGCCGTGACGACCTGGTCGCCAGGCGTCGCCGTCTGGAAGGTGTCGGTCGTGTTGTTGATCGTGGCCTGAGCCGTGCCGTTGGTGCCGGTGGTCGTGTGGCAGTGCTCGAAGCGGCCGTCCTGATCGTGATCGTGGAGGGTGCCGCCGGGGCAAGCGGTGAAGCCGGAGCCCTCAGGTCCGGTCGACTCAAGCGTCACCTGACCGACGAACGGGTCGCCGAACTGATCCGTCACGCAGAAGCGGACGGTCTCGGCCTGCCCGAGCTGGTTGGTCTCCTCAGTGTCGGCAGGAGTACAGGTGCCGGCCGGAGGCGTGGGGCCGCCGGGGCCGGTGCCGACGAAGGTCGCTCCCACCGTAGTGGCGGTGCGCTGGCCGGAGACCGCGTAGTGCACGTCGAGCTTGCAGCGCGTGAAGTCGGCGCCGCTCGCGTTGGGGTTACCGATCGTCGCACCAGGGTTCTGCGTCCCGTCCTCAGAGACATCACAGAGGCCGGAGCCGGAGATGTCGTCCCAGTCCCAGACGAGAACGGCGAACTCGGCGTTGTCCGGCACCATCGCGTCGGTGAAGACACACTCGAACACGTTCGAGGTGACGCCCGAAACCAGGTTGTTACAAATTGTCTGCGAGAAGAACGGCATGTTCGGGTCGTTCTGTGCGTCACCCGGCGACTCGATGCCAGCCGACAGGATGTCGGTCTCCGCGTCCGTCGTCACGCGCAGCACGAAGCCGTCGTTCGGCACGTTGGCACCGTGCGGGAACGGGCGGAAACGCGCCGCCACCTGCTCGTTCGTGCCGGCGCCGGTCCCACCGACCTCGCAAACGTCGTTCGTGCCCGCGCCAGGGCCGGCATCGACGTCGGAGGTGCAGATGGAGACCATTTCTGCAGCACTCGTCTGGATCGTGGCGTCGCCGCCGCTCTGGGCATCGTCGAGGACGACGTCCTCTTCCAGGTCGAAGGTGCAGTTCTGGTTCGGACCCTCGAGCACGACCGTGCTGCCGGCGGCGCCGGTGCAGGCGAGCGCGAGGATGTCACGGGTTCGCAGGTCGAGTACGCCGGGGATGTCCCAGAAGAACTCGTACGCCTCGTCCGTCGGTGCGAACGCGTTCCCACCGAGCGGCCGGCGCCCCTCGGCGTCGGTGCCGATCAGCTCGCAGTTTCCAGCGAGGTCCTGCGTCTCCAGGCCGAGGGTTGGACCGCCGCCCTCGAAGTCGGAGTTACAGACGTACCAATTGACGAAGTCCGTGTCGGCAGTCGAGACGTTCGTCAGGTGCGCCCGCGTGTCGGTCCCGTCGAACTTGTCACTCAGAACAGTGCCCGTCGGATCGATGTTGGTGTCGTCCGGCAGGAAGTTCTGCGTGTCGAACGGCGGAGCCGCCGAAGCGGGTGTAGCCGCGTATGCAGTCAATCCGCTGATCAGCGCGACCAGCAGAAGGATGCGAAATACGCCTTTTCGCAAGTGTCACCTCTCCATCGTGAGCGCCAGCGCCTAGTGCGCTGGTCCCTTCCCTACCTTTCGGGATCGCGGCTCCCGAGGGCCGTCGTGCGGTACTGCCAACGAAGTTTGCTTCGCTCCCTCCTTCGTCGACCCCCTTTCCTTCCCTGTTCGGCACTACTGGCGATGAAAGAGGGCGGAAGTGCCGCCCAGTCTCTACAACGAGAGGCACGCGCAGAAGTTGCGCGTGTTGTTGAAGATTCTCATCGTCCTGCCGATTCGGTCCGAGGCCACCTCCGAGACGCTCGCTCGGCTTCAGCGCCGCCCAAGATTCGCCCGAATCATCCCGATCCGTCAAGTCAAGCTGGTTATGGGAAATCCTGGAGTGACTTAACCCTCGGTGAGATCCACCGTTACGTGCACTATCCGGCTCTGCCGCCACGAGATCGTCACCTCGACGACGTACGTGCCGCGGTCCGGCATCGAGTGGGACATAGCGGGCCGTCCGGTGTTGGAGTACGTGCCTGCGTAGCGGTAGACGAGGCCGCCCCACTCCGTCGTCGTGCGTTGCACGACGCCGCCCTTCAGCTCGTAGACGAACGTCCCGTCCCGCGACTCCAGGCTCAGCCGGGCCCGATGGTCGGAGCCGTTGCCGCTCGAGTGCTCCAGGCGAACGCCGTAGGAGGGTGCGCCGGCAGCGGCAGCGGCTCCCTCGGCCGTGTGCTGGAAGCCGCCGACGCCGCGCTCGCTCACGCTGACGCGCTCCGACAGGGTCGCCGCGGCCTTCTGGCACGAGCACGCCGCGCCGTCGGACGGCCGGTCGATCCGTACGTCCATCCCGAACCC
>DATLFS010000030.1:0-4852 GCA_035540935.1 Actinomycetota bacterium | reverse complement strand
CGACGAGCCCGCGGAGGGTTCGGACGAAGCAGCCCCCGATGAGGGCGCAGATCGCCCCGAGGGGGAGGAGAAGTAATGGGTCAGAAGGTCAATCCGTACGGTTTCCGGCTCGGAGCCAACCGCGAGTTCACGTGGAAGTCGCGCTGGTTCAACGACGACGCCTATCAGGACTGGGTGGTCGAGGACTGGAAGATCCGCAACTACCTGATGAGCCAGCTCGAGCGAGCGGCCGTCAGCCGGATCGAGATCGAGCGCACCCGTGACCGCGTCCGCATCGACGTGCACACCGCGCGTCCCGGCATCGTCATCGGTCGTCGCGGTGCCGAGGCCGACCGCCTCCGCACCCACCTCGCCAAGCTCACCGGGAACCCGAAGGTTCAGCTCAACATCCAGGAGATCAAGCAGCCGGAGCTCGACGCCGCCCTCGTGGCCCAGTCGATCGCCGACCAGCTCTCCGGCCGCGTCAGCTTCCGCCGCGCCATGAAGCGAGCGGTCCAGACGGTGCTCAAGGCCGGAGGCGACGGCATCCGGGTCCAGTGCTCCGGCCGCCTCGGCGGCTCTGAGATGAGCCGCAAGGAGTTCTACCGCGAGGGCCGTGTGCCGCTGCACACGCTCCGGGCCGACATCGACTACGGCTTCCGCGAGGCGCGCACGCCTCAGGGCCGCATCGGCGTGAAGGTGTGGATCTACAAGGGCGACATCCTCCCGTACGCGGTGTCGTCCGACGACAAGGTCCTCCGCGAAGCCGAGATGGCCACCGGCGGCACCTCCGGCGGCGGCGCCCGTCCGCGCCGCGTCATCTCCAGCGGTGGCACTCGCCGCCGCGCCCCGGGCGAGGGCGAGGCGCCGAACGGCGGTGCGCCGACCACGCCTCCTTCGGGTGACGACGGCGGTGTGGAGAACAACGCCCCCATCGTGAAGGAAGCCGATCCCGAGCTCGAGCGCCTCCTCGCCGAGGAGGAAGACATCGAGCGCCGCACTCGTGACCACCACGAGGCGCCGCACTTCCGGAAGGACGCTGAGTAGCCATGCTCATGCCCCGCAAGGTCAAGCACCGCAAGCAGCAGCGCGGTCGCCTCAAGGGTGAGGCCAAGGGCGGCACCACGGTGTCGTTCGGCGAGTACGGCATCCAGGCCCTCGAGCCGGGCTGGATCACCGCCCGCCAGATCGAGGCCGCCCGTATCGCGATGACCCGCCACATCCGCCGAGGCGGCAAGGTCTGGATCCGGGTCTTCCCGGACAAGCCGATCACCCAGAAGCCGGCCGAGACCCGCATGGGTTCGGGCAAGGGCAACCCCGAGAAGTGGGTCGCCGTGGTCAAGCCGGGCCGGATCATGTTCGAGCTCTCGTATCCGAACCGCGACATCGCCAAGGCCGCCATGGAGCGCGCCATCCAGAAGCTCCCGATCAAGGCGAAGTTCGTCGAGCGGGTGCAGCAGGAAGGGGTCGAGGTCTGATGCCGAACAAGGCAGCCGACGACATCCGCGAGCTCGCCGACTCCGAGCTGGAGAGCCGCCTCTCCGAGGCCAAGCAGGAGCTGTTCAACCTGCGGTTCCAGCTGGTCACCGGTCAGCTCGACAACACCGCGCGGATCGGCCAGATCAAGAAGCAGGTCGCCCGCATCGAGACCATCCTCCGCCAGCGCGAGATCGCCGCTGCGGAGGCCCAGGAGCAGCAGTCGTGAGCGAGCAGAGCGAAAGCACAACCGAGGCACAGGCCGAGGGCGCCGAGAAGCGGGCCAACGGCCGCAAGGTGCGTGAGGGCATCGTCACCTCCAACAAGATGGAGAAGACGGCGGTCGTCACCGTCACCGAGCGCGTGCGCCATCCGAGGTACTTCAAGACCGTTCAGCGCACGAAGAAGCTCCACGTGCACGACGAGAACAACGACCTGCGGGTCGGCGATCGCGTCCGTGTCCAGGAGACCCGCCCGCTGTCGAAGCTGAAGCGCTGGCGGCTCCTCGAGGTCGTGGAGCGGGCTCGATGATCCAACAGGAATCGCGCCTGCGCGTCGCCGACAACTCCGGCGCCCGCGAGGTCCTCTGCATCAAGGTGCTCGGCGGCTCCGGCCGTCGCTACGCCTCCATCGGCGACGTGTTCGTCGCCACCGTCAAGGACGCCATCCCGGGCGCCGCGGTCAAGAAGGGCGACGTCGTGAAGTGCGTCGTCGTCCGTGTGGCCAAGGAGAAGCGCCGTCCGGACGGGTCCTACATCAAGTTCGACGAGAACGCCGCTGTGCTCATCAACGACCAGATGCAGCCCCGCGGCACCCGCATCTTCGGCCCCGTCGGCCGCGAGCTCCGCGACAAGCGGTTCATGCGGATCGTCTCCCTCGCCCCCGAGGTGCTCTGACCATGAGTGGAATGAAGATCAAGAAGGGTGACCGCGTCCGCGTCCTCACGGGCAAGGACCGCGGCAAGGAGGGCGAGGTCATGCGCGCCCTTCCCGAGGCCGGCAAGGTGATCGTCGACGGCGTCAACGTCGCGAAGAAGCACCAGCGGGCGACCCGTCAGGCGCAGCAGGGCGGGATCATCGACAAGGACATGCCGATCCCGGTATCCAACGTCGCGATCGTCTGCCCGACCGACGGCCCCACCCGCGTCGGCTATCGCTTCGACGACAAGGGCAACAAGATCCGCATCTGCAAGAAGTGCAAGGGCGACCTATGAGCGACACCGCCACCGCCGGCACGAACGTGCGCGCGGAGAAGCCGCGCCTCAAGGCGAAGTACGACGACGAGATCCGCGACCAGCTCAAGGAGTCGCTCGGCCTCTCCAACATCATGGAGGTGCCGCGGCTCGAGAAGATCGTGATCAACATGGGGGTCGGCCGCGCGACCCAGCAGCCCTCGCTGCTCGAGAACGCGGTCAAGGACCTCACCCAGATCACGGGTCAGAAGCCGCTCACCACCCGGGCCCGTACGTCGATCGCGGGCTTCAAGCTCCGCGAAGGGAACGCCATCGGCGCGAAGGTGACCCTCCGGGGCGACCGGGCGTGGGAGTTCCTCGACCGCCTCGTGTCGATCGCGATCCCCCGCATCCGTGACTTCCGTGGCCTGCCGGCGCACAGCTTCGATGGCCAGGGCAACTACACGTTCGGCGTCACCGAGCAGCTGATCTTCCCGGAGATCGACTACGACAAGATCGACCAGCCGCGAGGCATGGACATCTCGATCGTCACGACGGCGCGCACCAACGCCGAGGGCAAGGCGTTCCTCGATGCGTTCGGGTTCCCGTTCAAGAAGGAAGGCGACGAGGGCTACATGGCCGTCGCCCCGAAGAAGCAGAAGCGCCGCGGACCCGGTCGTGGTCCTGCAGGCAAGGGTGCACCCGCCAAGGCGAAGAAGGGCAAGAAGTAATGGCGAAGAAGGCTCTGATCGAGAAGCAGCAGCGCAAGCCGAAGTTCAAGGTGCGCGCGTACTCACGCTGCCGCCGTTGCGGCCGTCCGCACTCCGTCTACCGCAAGTTCGGCCTCTGCCGCGTGTGCCTTCGCGAGATGGTGCACGCCGGCGAGATCCCGGGCGTCACGAAGGCGTCCTGGTAGGGGAGGGGATCGAACGATGACGATGACCGATCCCATCGCGGACATGCTCACCCGCATCCGCAACGCGAACGTCGCGATGCACGACGAGGTGCTCATGCCGTCGTCGAAGCTGAAGGAGGCGCTCGCCGCCATCCTCAAGCGCGAGGGCTACATCGAAGACTTCTCGGCCGCCGACAACGAGGGCCGGCCGGGCCGCACCCTCACCATCACCATGAAGTACAGCCCCGAGCGGTCGCGCACCATCTCCGGCATCACCCGCGTGTCGAAGCCCGGCCTGCGCGTCTACGCCAAGGCCGACCGCCTGCCCCGAGTCCTCGGTGGTCTCGGCGTCGCCGTGGTGTCGACCAGCCAGGGGCTCATGACCGACAAGGAGGCCCGCCAGTCGCGCGTCGGCGGCGAGGTCCTCTGTTACGTCTGGTAAGGCGAAAGCGAACCCATGTCCCGAATCGGTAAGGCTCCCATCCCCGTCCCCTCCGGCGTCGAAGTCACGCTGTCGGGCCGCCGCGTCTCGGTGAAGGGCCCGCAGGGCACGCTCGAGCGTGAGCTGCCCGGCGAGATCGAGGTCGTCCAGGAAGACGGATCGCTGCTCGTGCAGCGCCCGAACGACGAGCGCCAGAACCGCGCGCTCCACGGGCTCACCCGCAGCCTCGTGAACAACATGGTCGTCGGCGTCACCGCCGGCTTCGTCAAGGAGCTCGAGATCGTCGGCGTCGGCTACCGCGCCGCTGCCTCGGGCCCGAACCGCCTCGAGCTCGCCCTCGGCTTCAGCCATCCCGTGGTGGTCGACGCGCCGGCCGGCATCACGTTCGAGACGCCCCAACCCACTCGCATCATCGTGCGCGGGATCGACAAGGAACTCGTCGGTCAGGTCGCGGCCAACATCCGGAAGATCCGCAAGCCCGAGCCTTACAAGGGCAAGGGCGTGCGGTACGCGGGCGAGGTCGTGCAGCGCAAGTCCGGAAAGGCCGCCAAGTAGTCATGAGTTTTTCCGCGAAGGACAAGCAGGTCGCCAAGGCCCGCCGCCACTACCGGGTGCGCAAGAAGGTGCAGGGGTCGGCGGAGCGTCCGCGCCTCGCCGTGTTCCGTTCGAACAAGCACATCGTCGCCCAGGTGATCGACGACCGCGCGGGCCGCACACTCGCCGCGGCCTCGACCCTCGAGAAGGACCTCGCGAGCGGCGCCACCGGCGATGACGCCCGTACCGGGGGCGGCGGGCTTCAGGAGGACCTTCCCGGCCCCGGCCTCGCCGATGATCGGGTGGGTGATGGTCGAGCCCGCGAGAGGCACGTCGAAGACGTTCTTCTTCGCGT
>DATLFS010000029.1:0-4538 GCA_035540935.1 Actinomycetota bacterium | reverse complement strand
CCAAGCCGGAGTCTCGCTGCGTCTTCCGCGCGATCGCGGCGCGCAGCTCGGGAAGGCCCGGCCCCGGCGTGTAGTGGTGATACGGCTCGTGCCGCACCGCCTCTGCCGCGGCCGCGACGATGTGAGCTGGGGTCGGGAAGTCGGGCTCACCGGCGCCGAACCCGATGACGTTCTCGCCGGCGGCCTTGAGCGCCTTGGCCTTGGCGTCGATCGCGAGCGTCGGCGACTCGCCCACGGCGGCGACGCGCTTCGAGATGCGCTCTCTGGGGGGCATCGCATCACTCCTCGTGCGCCGGCGGCTACTCTCGACGCGGATGATAGGCGAGCGGCGAGACGACACCTCGATCACGATCCCGGACGACCTCCGTCCGCGCGACGGCCGTTTCGGGTCCGGACCGTCGAAGGTGCGCGCGGAGGCGGTCGCGGCCCTCGGCTCCACGGGGACGGCTTACCTCGGGACGAGCCATCGCCAGCCGGGCGTGCGTGAGGTCGTCGCGGCGATTCGCTCCGGCCTCGCGTCGCTCTACGAGCTTCCCGACGGCTACGAGGTCGCTCTGGGGAACGGCGGTTCCACCCTCTTCTGGGATGCCATGGCGTTCTCGTTGATCGAGCGCAAGAGCCAGCACGCCGTCTTCGGTGAGTTCTCGTCCAAGTGCGCGCGCGCCGCGGACGCGCCCCACCTGGATACGCCCGACGTGATCGAGTCCGAGCCCGGGACACACCCCATGATGTACGCCCGCGAGGACGTAGACCTCTACGCGCTCACGCACAACGAGACCTCCACCGGCGTGATGATGCCGGTGAGACGTCCCTCGCCGCGGGCGTTCGTCGCGGTGGACGGGACCAGTGCGGCCGGAGGCATCGAGGTCGATCCGACGCGGTTCGACGTCTATTACTTCGCGCCGCAGAAGTGCTTCGCCGCCGACGGCGGGCTGTGGATCGCGCTCCTATCGCCGGCGGCCGTCGAGCGGATCGACCGGCTGCACCGCGCGCGTTACATCCCCGCCATCCTGGATCTGCAGACCGCGCTCGAGAACTCGCGCAAGGACCAGACCTACAACACCCCTGCGCTCGCGACCCTGTTCCTCACGCTCCGCCAGATCGAGTGGATGGCGGAGAACGGAGGCCTCGGGTGGGCGGCGGAGCGCAGCCGGACCTCGTCGTCGCTGCTCTACGAGTGGTCGGAACGCTCGGGGTTCGCGGCCCCCTTCGTGAAGGACCCCGACCAGCGGAGCCCCGTGGTGGTCACGATCGATTTCCACGACGACGTCGACGCGGCCACCATCGCGCGCGTCTTGAGAGCCAACGGCATCGTCGACACCGAGCCGTACCGGAAGCTGGGGCGGAACCAGCTGCGGATAGCGACCTATCCGGCGATCGACCCGGGTGACGTCGAGACGCTGTGCGCCGCGATCGACTTCGTGGTGGAGCGGCTGACTGCGCCTTAGGCGCTACTCGCCTTCGCCCTCGCCTTCACCGCCGAGCTCGCCTTCGACGTCGACGCCGCCTTCGCCGCCTCCGTTCTCGCCCTGCTCGTTGCCGTCGTCGACGTTCACCTCGCCCTCACAGCCGTACGCGCCGAACGCGAGCAGCAGAGAGAGCAGGGGAGCGGCCAGCTTCCGGTTCAGCATCTGCGCCTCCTTCGGTCGGACGTGCTGGTCCTGCTATGCCCCCAAGCGGGTGTCCGCATGCGCCCGGTTAGCATGCCGGCCATGAAGGTCCTGGTCGCCGATCGACTGTCCGCCGCCGGTGTCGAGCGCATGCGCGAGCACGTGGACGTCGACGTGCGCACCGGCATGACGCCGGAGGAGCTGCTCGATGCCGTCGCCGACTACGACGCTCTGGTGGTCCGTTCGGCGACTCGCGTCACGGCGGAGGTGCTGGAGCGTGGCGAGAACCTGAAGGTCGTAGGTCGTGCCGGGATTGGCCTCGACAACGTGGACGTGGACGCCGCCACCAAGCTCGGCATCCTCGTCGTCAACGCGCCGCAGTCGAACATCCTCTCGGCCGCCGAGCACACGCTCGCCCTCCTCCTCGCGCAGGCACGGAACGTTCCGCAGGCGCATGCCGACCTGGTCGGGGGCCGCTGGGAGCGCGAGAAGTGGCAGGGCGTGGAGCTGTACGGGAAGACGTTGGGCATCGTGGGGCTTGGCCGGGTGGGGACGCTGGTCGCGCAGCGTGCCAGCGCCTTCGGGATGCGTCTGATCGCGTACGACCCGTACGTCGCGCCGGCGCGGGCGCAGCAGATGGGGATCGAGCTGGTGGAAGACGTCGCCTCCGTCTGCGCGCGCAGCGACTTCATCACGGTCCATCTTCCGAAGAGCGCCGAGACGGTCGGCATCGTCGGCCGGGCGGAGCTCGCGGCGGCGAAGCCGGGGCTTCGCATCGTCAACACCGCGCGGGGCGGCATCGTCGACGAGGAGGCGTTGGTCGAGGCGCTCCGGGACGGTCGCGTGGCGGGCGCGGGCGTCGATGTCTTCGCCGAGGAGCCGGTCACGGAGCACCCCTTGTTCGGCGCGCCGGGAGTGGTCGTGACGCCCCACCTCGGGGCGTCGACGGCGGAGGCGCAGGACAAGGCCGGTCTCGCGATCGCGGAGCAGGTGCTCCTCGCGCTGCGCGGTGAGTTCGTCCCCTACGCCGTGAACCTGGACGTCGGCCCGGACATACCGGAGGGGATCCGCGCCTACCTGCGGCTCGTCGAAAGGCTCGGCCGCATCGCGGTCGCGCTCGCCGGCACCGGCATAGAGGGACTGCACTTCGAGTATCACGGTGGGATCGCGGAGCACGACACGCGGGCGCTCACCCTCTACGGCCTCAAGGGAGCGTTCAGCGCGGTCGTGCACGAGCCGGTCACGTTCGTCAACGCGCCTCTCCTCGCGAAGGAGCGCGGCATAGTCGTCCAGGAGTCGAAGTCCCAGGAGTCGCTCGACTACGTCAACCTCGTCGAGGTGCGCGCCGATTGCGCCGGCGAGACCATTTCGGTCGGGGGAACCCTCGTCGGCAAGCGCGACAACGAGCGGCTGGTTCGGGTCTACGGCTACGAGTTCGACATGGCGTTCGCGCCGATCATGGTGTTTCTTCGCTACGAGGATCGCCCCGGCATCATCGGCATCGTCGGGACGCTTCTGGGAGAGGCCGGCGTGAACATCGCGACGATGGAGGTCGGCCGTCAGGCGGAGGGCGGCGAGGCCTTGATGGGATTGGCGGTCGATTCGCCCATCCCGGAAGATGTGCTGGAAGACATCAAGAAGCGAGCCCGCATAGGGGACGCGCGGCTGGTCGTTCTCGACCGGTAGCGCCGCGGGACGAGGGTCAAGGAGGAGCGATGCCGATCCAACCGGTGGAGAAGGTCTGGATGAACGGCGACCTCGTGCCGTGGGATGAAGCGAAGGTGCACGTCCTGACGCACGCGCTCCACTACGGAACGGGCGTGTTCGAGGGGATCAGGTGCTACGAGACCGCTCGAGGACCGGCGGTCTTCCGGCTCGTAGAGCACCTCCGGCGCCTCGAGCACTCCGCCAAGATCTTCATGATGGAGATCCCCTACTCCGTCGAGGGTCTCCGCGCTGCGACGATCGACGTCATCCGCGCGAACGGCCTCGACTCCTGCTACATCCGGCCGATCGCGTTCCGCGGCTACGGCGAGATGGGCGTGAATCCCGAGCACAACCCGGTCGACGTCACGATCGCGGTGTGGCCGTGGGGTGCGTACCTGGGCGACGAGGCGCTGAAGAACGGCGTGCGGATGACGATCTCCTCCTGGCGGCGGCACGACCCCAACATCATCCCGCCCGCCGCGAAGGTGACCGGCGCCTACATCAACTCGGTCGCGGCGAAGCAGGAAGCGCTGCACAAGGGCTTCGACGAGGCGATCATGCTGAACACCGCGGGTTACGTCTCGGAGGCGACCGGCGAGAACCTGTTCATCGTGCGCGACGGCGAGATAACTACCCCGCCGCTGGCCGCCGGCGCGCTTCCGGGGATCACGCGCAACTCGGTGATGCGCATCGCCGCCGATCTCGGGACCCCCGTGAAGGAGGCGATGATCTCGCGCTCGGATCTCTATCTGGCCGACGAGATGTTCTGTTGCGGCACGGCGGCCGAGGTCACACCGGTGCGCGAGATAGACGGCCGTGTGATCGGCGATCCCGGTCCGATCACGCAGGCGGTGCAGACGAAGTTCTTCGAGGTCGTGAAGGGCGTGGACGAGAAGTACCACGAGTGGCTCGACTTCGTGCAGGGATCATGAGCGCGCGCGGGCGGTGATCAGCAGGTAGTCCGTGTCGTACGCGACGCGGCCGTCCGTCCCCTTGTTGTTGGTGAGGATCAGTTCGTCCATGCGGTCGCCGGCCGCCCTCGCCGTCTCCTCGCCCACCGCCGCGCGGAACGCGATGAGCGGGGGCGAATGGCTCTCGCGGTGATGCCGCGCTTCCTCGATCGAGTCGAACTCCCAGCGAAGCGGCCGCCGCTCGATGAGCAGGTGGTCGACGCGGCCGTCGAACAGGCCGCGGACGTAGCTCTCGTCGCCCCAGCGCATC
>DATLFS010000028.1:0-17242 GCA_035540935.1 Actinomycetota bacterium | reverse complement strand
GGGCCACCTCGTGTCGGGGAACTTCTCGCCTACGCTCGAGACCGGCATCGGCCTGGGGTACGCGCCCGCGGAGCGCGCTCCTGCGGCCGGGGACAAGGTGGAGATCGACGCACGCGGGCGCCGGATCGAAGGGGATATCGTGAAGCCGCCGTTCGTATCGCGGGCGTAGTCGCTAGATCGATAAGTCGACAAATCTACGAGAGGGACCCGTGGACTTCTTGCCGCACACCGCCGACGACGAACGAGAGATGCTCGCCACGCTCGGCGCCGGCGCCCTGGACGATCTGTTCGAGCCCGTCCCTGCGGAGGTCCGGTTCGCGGGCTCGCTCGACGTCCCGCCCGCTCTCAGTGAGCCGGAGCTCGCCGACCACCTCGCACGTCTCGCCGCCGTGTCGGACGGACCGGGGCTCACGTGCTTCGCGGGCGGAGGCGCATACGACCACCACGTGCCGTCGGCGGTCCGCGCCCTCGCCGGCCGCAGCGAGTTCGCCACCTCGTACACGCCCTACCAGCCGGAGCTCTCGCAGGGCGTGCTCCAGGCGGTCTACGAGTTCCAGACGCTCGTGTGCGAGCTCTTCGGCCTGGAGGTGGCGAATGCCTCCCTGTACGACGGCGCCCACGCTCTCGCGGAGGCGATCAACCTGAGCGTACGGGCGACCGGGCGGACGCGGGCGCTGGTCGGCGAGGGAGTTCACCCCCACTGGCTGGAGGTCGTGCGCACCTATACCTCAGGTTTAGACATCCGCATCGACGTGGCTCCCGCCGGGCCCGCGGGCACGGTCGACTGGGCCGCCGTCGACGCGACCGACGCCGCGTGCGTGGTGGTGCAGTCTCCGAACTTCTTCGGCCGCCTCGAGGAGGTATCGGCCGCGGCGAAGTGCGCCGCGGCCGCCGGGGCGCTGACGATCGCCGCGGCCGACCCGACGGCGTTGGGCATCCTGGCGCCGCCCGGAGAGTTGGGCGCGGACGTCGTC
The DNA here is from genome assembly GCA_035540935.1 of Actinomycetota bacterium. Lineage (GTDB taxonomy): Bacteria > Actinomycetota > CADDZG01 > CADDZG01 > WHSQ01 > DATLFS01. The sequence continues at coordinate 16,268 of DATLFS010000028.1, read as the reverse complement.
GTGGCCGAGGGCGCGGCGTTGGGCAATGCGATCTCGTACGGGGGGCCGTACGTCGGCCTGTTCGCCACGCGGCTCGATCTCGTCCGGCAGGTTCCCGGGCGGATAGCGGGGGAGACCCTCGACGCGGACGGACGGCGCGCCTACGTGTTGACGCTGCAGGCACGGGAGCAACACATCCGCCGCGCCCGTGCGACGAGCAACGTCTGCACGAACCAGACGCTCATGGCGATCGCGGCCGCGGTGCACCTGTCGTGGCTCGGGCCGGAGGGCCTCGCCCGACTCGGAGAGATCTGCGTGCGTCGCGCCGCCTACGCCGCCGGCCGCCTTTCGGAGATCCCGGGATGTCGTGTCCGCTTCGAGGGGCCGCATTTCAAGGAGTTCGCGCTGCAGACGCCCGTCGCCGCGGCGGACCTCGTCCCGAGGCTCGCGGGCCGGGGGTTCCTTGCGGGTCCCGACCTCGGCCGCTGGTATCCGGAGCTCGGGGACTCGCTCCTCATCGCGGTCACCGAGCGCAGGACGGCGGAAGACATCGATTCGCTCGCGGAGGCGATCGAGAAGGAGCTGGCGGAGGCATGAGCCGGGCATTGGAGGCCTCCGCCGGGACGCGCGAACCTGATTTCCCCCTCATCTTCGAGCGGTCGCGCCGCGGTCGCAGGGCGTGGTCCCTTCCCGAAGCCGGTGTGGACGCCCCGCCGGTCGAGGAGCTCGTGCCGGACCACCTCCGTCGCCGGACGCCCCCGGGTCTCCCGGAGGTGTCCGAGCGCGACCTCGTGATGCACTACACGCGCCTGTCGCAGAGGAACTGGGCGATAGACGTGGGTGCGTACCCACTCGGCTCGTGCACCATGAAGTACAACCCGAAGGTCGCCGAGGATGCCGCGGCGCTTCCCGGGTTCGCCCGGCTCCATCCCATGACCCCGGACGACCTCACGCAGGGGGCGCTCGAGCTTTTGGGGAACCTCGAACGGGCGCTGTGCGCGGCGACGGGTATGGCGCGACTGACCTTCCAGCCCGCGGCCGGAGCGCAAGGTGAGCTCACGGGGCTCTTGATAATGCGCGCCTATCACGCGGCCCGGGGCGATGTGCGGAAACGGGTCATCATCCCGGATTCGGCTCACGGGACGAACCCCGCCAGCGTGTCGCTCGCCGGGTGGACCGCGCAGGAGGTGCGGTCGGACGAGCGCGGCCTCGTCGATCTCGACGCGCTGCGCGACGTGCTGGACGAGGACGTCGCCGGGTTGATGCTGACGAACCCCAACACCCTCGGCCGCTTCGAGCGAGACATCATCGAGATCGCGCGCATGATCCACGAGGTCGGCGGGCTTCTCTATTACGACGGCGCCAACTTCAATTCGATCGTCGGTGTGGTGCGCCCCGGGGACATGGGATTCGACATCGTCCACATGAACCTGCACAAGACGTTCGCCACCCCGCACGGTGGCGGGGGACCGGGCTCCGGTCCGCTCGCCGTGTCCGAGCGTCTCGAGCGATTCCTGCCGGCTCCGGTTCTCACCTGGGACGCCGGCGCGGAGCGGTGGCACTGGGATCACGACCGCCCGGACGCGATCGGGCGCATCCACTCCTTCCACGGGAACTTCGGGATCAACGTGCGCGCCTATGCCTACCTCAGGTCCCTGGGGCCGGAAGGCTTGCGCCGCGTCGCCGAGCGAGCGGTGTTGAACGCGAACTACCTGCGGGTGCTCGTCGAGGACGCGTTCCCTACCGCCTACCCGGGGACCTGCATGCACGAGTTCGTCGCTACGGGGAAGCCGCTGAAGAAACACGGCGTGAAGACGATGGACGCGGCGAAGCGCCTGATCGACCTCGGGTTCCATCCGCCGACGGTGTACTTCCCGTTGGTGGTGGAAGAGGCCTTGATGGTCGAGCCCACGGAGACCGAGTCGAAGGAGACGATCGATGCGCTCGCCGCGGCGCTCGTGCAGACGGCGCGGGAGGCCGAGGAGTCTCCCGATGTGCTGCGAGAGGCTCCCGTGACCACGCCGGTCCGGCGTCCCGACGAAGCGCGGGCGGCGCGCGACCTGCGGGTCCGGTGGACACCCGCGTAGAGGAGAGTGCCGCGACGGCCGCGGCCGAGGAACGTCCGTCCGGGCGCGACCTCTCCCCGTGGTGGACCGCGCTCACGATCGCGCTCCTCACCCGCGCCGTCTTCCTCGTCGTGGCGTGGGCGGCCGCGTGGTACCTGACGAGCAGCGGCTCGCGTCCCGAACCGAGCGGGCTGCTCGACGTCTGGCACCGGTGGGACGCGGTGCTTTTCCAACGCGTCGCGGAATTCGGCTACACCGACCCGCGCACCGACGCTCACGCGACCGCGTTCTTCCCGCTGTTCCCGATGCTCATGAAGGGCGTCCACGCGCTGGGCGTCCCGTGGACGGCGGCCGGGATGCTGATCTCGACGGTGGCGACGGTCGTCGCGCTGGCGTTCCTCTACCGCCTGGCCGACGAGGAGATCGGCGGGGAGGCCGGACGACGCGCCGCGCTGTACCTCTCGTTCTTCCCCACCGCGGTGTTTCTGGTCGCGCCGTATAGCGAGGCCTTGTTCCTCGCGGGAGCGATCCCCGCGTTCTACTACGCACGGCGGTCGCGCTGGCACCTGGCGGCACTGCCTACCGCCGTCGCGGTTGCATCCAGGGCCGCCGGCCTCTTCCTCCTCTTCGGCCTCGTGTGGGAGTTCGTCCGCACGCGGGACTTCCGGCTCGACAACGCCCTCCGGGCGATGGTTGCGCTGGCGATCGGGCTCATCCCGCTGTTGACGTACGGCGCGTACCTGGCGCGCACGAAGGGGAGCCCCTTCTACTTCTTCACAGATCAGCGCCTTGGGTGGCACCGGCAGTTCACGGACCCGGTCTCCTCCTTCACCAATACGTGGCGCGCCGCGGCGGACCCGAACAACGCGGCCAACTGGCGCTTCGCCTGGTCGATAGAGATACTCGCCGCCGGCGCGGGGGTGGCTCTCGTGCTGTGGGCGCTGTCGCGCCGCGAGTGGGGCTACGCCGCCTTCATGGGAACGACGCTCGCATCGCTCATGACCAGCACGTGGTACTTCAGCGTCCCGCGCATGCTTCTGTCCTTCTTTCCGGCCGCCCTTTTCCTCGCCGCGGCCAGCGCGCGGGACGAGCGGTTGCACGAGTCGATCCTGGTCTGGTTCGTCGCGCTCTCGGCGCTAGGGGTGGTGGTCTTCACCCGCTCCGCGTGGTTCTATTAGCCGTCGCCCGGCCGGCGGCCGCCTTTCGCCCACCCCAATGGAGATGCCTCATGCGTTCGAAGATCCTGTTCTCGTGCGCGGTCGTCGCGCTCGCGTTCGCGGGTTCCGTCCCTACGCTGGCCCAACAAGGCGGGCTCGGCCCGGGTGAGCAGGCGTGCGACGAGCCGACGACATCCGTCACGATCCACGGCGTCAAGAAGGGCAAGGCGAAGTACGCGTACGCGCTGCCGGGAGAGAAGCCGAAGATCCCGGGTCCGACCCTCGAGATCGCGGAAGGCGACTGCCTCCACGTGACGTTCGAGAACCATGCGGACCGGCGGATGTCGATGCACGCACACGGGGTCGCCTACACGGTCAAAAGCGACGGCACCCCCGTGAACGACTCCTGCGTCAAGCCGGGGGAGACGAAGGAGTTCGTCTTCCGGGCGCCCGAGGCATCGACGCGCGCGGACGGAACGGTAGACCCCGGATCCGCCGGCTACTGGCACTACCACGACCACTGCATGGGGACGCCCCACGGGACGACCGGCGTGCAGAAGGGGCTCTTCGGCGCGCTGATCGTGCGGCGCGCGGGCGATCCGTTGCCCGACCATCAGGTCGTGCTGGTCATGCAGGGCTTTACGTTCAATCTGAAGCGCGCCCCGAAGACGCCGACTCCCGTGGCGGCGATCGGGGAGCGCGTCGAGTTCGTCGTCATCGGCCACGGTGAGCTCCATCACACCTTCCATCTGCACGCGCACAGGTGGGCCGACAACCGGACGGGGATCCCGTCGACGGCAGGCGACGACGTGCAGATCATCGACAACAAGACGGTCGGCCCGGCGGATTCGTTCGGGTTCCAGGTGGTGGCGGGGGAGCATGTGGGGCCGGGCGCGTGGATGTACCACTGCCACGTCCAGTCTCATTCCGACCTCGGCATGGAGGGCCTGTTCATCGTGACCGAGCCGGACGGCAGCTTGCCGCCGGGAGCGCACCGATCGGTCTCGAGGTGGCGCTCCTCCCACGTGCACTGAGGGCCGCTCACAGATGCGCTATCTGATCCTCGGCGGAACGCGCTTCGTCGGCCGCCACGTCGTCCGCGCCGCCCTCGACGAGGGGCACGATGTCACGCTCTTCACCCGCGGCGTCACCAACCCGAAGCTCTTCCCGGAGGCGGAGCATCTGCAGGGCGACCGCGAGACGGGCGAGTTGGCGTCGCTCCGCGGCCGGGAGTGGGACCGCGTGGTGGACGTGAGCGGCTATACGCCCGATGCGGTGGAGGCCACGGCGCGACTCCTGCGGGACGCGTCCGATCACTACACGTTCGTGTCGACGATCTCGGTGTACCGCCGGTGGAACGAAGCCGCGGAGGAGTCCGAGGTGCTCGACCCTCCTCCGCCGGGGGAGCGGGAGGTGACCGGAGATACCTACGGACCGCTGAAGGTCGCGTGTGAGGAGGTCGTGCGGGAGGTGTTCGGCCGCCGCGCCCTCGTGGTACGGCCGGGCATCGTCGTCGGTCCTCACGACCACACCGACCGCTTCACCTACTGGGTGGCGCGGGTCGCGGCGGGAGGGGAGGTGGCCGCCCCCGGGCCTCCCGAGACGCCGGTGCAGGTCGTCGACGGACGCGACCTTGCCGAGTGGCTGGTCTGGATGGCCATGCGGCGGCGTCCGGGCGTCTACAACGCCACGGGACCGGATTACCGCCTGACCTTCGGGCGGCTCCTGGCCCGCATCGACGAGGTCACCGGGTCGCGCGCCTCGCTCCGGTGGATCCCGGAGAGACGCCTTCCCGAGGAGGCGGCGAGTCTCTTCCCGCTGTGGACGCCCGCGTCGGAGGCCGATCGCTTCACGATGACGGTCGACTCCACCCGGGCGCGCTGGGAGGGGCTTCTCTTCCGTCCGCTCGGCGAGACGATCCGCGACACCCTGGCGTGGCACCGCTCTCGGGGAGAGCATCTGCGGGCCGGACCGGACGAGGCAGAGGAGCGCCGGCTGCTGGCCCTCTCCGGCTCGGATTGACATAACCGAGATTATGGGAGGTCTGAGGGCGAGGCTGCGCCGGGTACCTTCTCCGCCGTGAAACGGATCTGCGTGTTCTGCGGCTCCAATGCCGGCGTCGACGGCACCTACGCGGCCGCGGCGCGCGCTCTCGGGAGCGAGATCGCCCGGCGGGAGCTCGGTCTCGTCTACGGCGGCGGGAGCGTCGGGTTGATGGGCCACGTAGCGCGGGCCGCCAAGGAGGCGGGCGCCACCGTCACCGGCGTCATCCCGCAGGGGTTGCTCGTGCGGGAGATCGGCTGGGAGGACGCGGGCGACCTCCGGGTGGTGGACACGATGCACGAGCGCAAGGCGCTGATGTCGGAGCTGTCCGACGCCTTCGTCGTGCTGCCGGGCGGCTTCGGGACTTTGGAGGAGTTCTTCGAGGTGCTCACCTGGTCGCAGCTCGGCATCCACGACAAGCCACTGGGGCTGCTGGACGTCGCGGGGTATTACAGGCCGCTCATATCGTTCTTCGACCACGCCCAGTCCGAGGGGTTCATCGTCCCGCAGCATCGCGACCTCGTCGTCGTCGAGAGCGACCCGGGCGTCCTCCTGGACCGTCTGGAGTCGTGGGATCCACCGGAGCGGCCTCGCTGGATCGATGCCGGCGAGCGCTGATCAGCGCCCTCGGGCCAGCCGGTCCCGGATCCCCCAGCGCGCCACCGCGACCAGCGCCTCCCCCACGATGCGCCGGCTCATCTTCGAGCGTCCCTCCGCCCGCTCCACGAACGTGATCGGAACCTCGACGATCCGGCGCCCCTCCTTGTGCATCCGCCTCGTCATCTCGATCTGAAAGCCGTATCCCTCGCTGCTGACGCCCGTCAGATCGGTGCCCTTCAGCGCAGTGACGCGGTAGGCCCGGAACCCGCTGGTCGAGTCGCGGACGCCGAAGCCGAGCCAGGCCCTTGCGTAGAGGTTCCCGCCGCGCGACAGGAAGCGGCGGAACAATCCCCAGTTCTCGATGCGTCCGCCTTCGACGTAGCGGGATCCGATCACCAGGTCGGCATCGTTCAAGGCCGCAAGGAGCTGCGGCACGGCGCCGGGATCGTGCGACAGATCCGCGTCCATCTCGACGACCGCGTCGTAGCCGCGCTCGATCGCCCACCGGAACCCCGCCACGTAGGCGGTGCCGAGCCCCTGCTTCCCGGCGCGACGCATGACGTGCACCGGGTGCCGGCCGGCATGCGTCTCGGCCGCGTCGGCGGTGCCGTCGGGAGAACCGTCGTCGACGACCAGGAGCTCCAGCTCACGACCCGAGGCGAACAGCCTCTCTACGACGCGGTCGATGTTCTCGCGCTCGTTGTAGGTCGGCACGACCACTAGCGCGCGCGCGATCTCACTCCGGCTCATGGCGCGGCACCTTACCCACGCGCGAGCGCCGTCTCGCGGAGAAGAGGAGCAGAGCGGCGCCCGTGATCACGCTCCCCCATGCCGCCCAGTCCCCCGCCCGCGCATAGAGGGTGATGCCGTCCGCGAACGCCATCCGCTCGACGAGCGTGCCGCTCGTCCACATCGGGAGGTCCGAGACGACGCGTCCGTCCGGAGCGATGACGGCGGAGATGCCGCTGATCGCCGCGTGAGCTACCCAGACGCCGTTCTCGACCGCCCGCAGACGGCTGAACGCCACGTGCTGCGCCGACGCCCACGACTCACCCCAGGTGGACGTGTTCGTCGCGACCACGAGGAGCCGTCCGCCCGCGGCTATCGGTTTCCGCACGAGCGAGCCGAAGTCACCTTCGAACGAGATGACGGGCGCGACCGTTCCGCCCGCGACGCGGAAGACACGCGGGGACGATCCCGGGACCGCGTCGCGGGGGACCTGGTCGAGCATCGGGATCCACCCCAGCGCGTCCCGGGCCGGAACGTATTCGCCGAACGGCACGAGGTGGGTCTTCTGGTAGCGATCGACGACCTCGCCGTCGGGCGAGACGAGGAACGCCATCACGCGATAGCGGTCGTCCGGGAGGTCGAGGTTCCCTCCGGCGATGATCGGCCGCCCGAGCCTTTGCGCCGCGTCGGCGAGGAGGAGACGCACCTCCGGGACGCGCCGCAGATCGAGGTTGAGCGAGGACTCCGGCCAGATCGCGACATCGACCTTCTCCGGATCCAGATCCTGCGTCAGGCGGGCGTGGCTGGTCGTTATCGCGACCTCCTTCTCGACGCCGCTAAGCGACCGCGGCACGTTCCCCTGCACCAGCGCGACGTCGACCGGGCGGCCGTCCGCTGCGTTGGGCGGAACCAGCGCCGCCGCGGATAGCAGCAGGAGAGCGCCGACGGTGATCCGCGCGGAGCGGCCCCTCCAGGCCTCCCCGAAGCAGGCGTTGACGGCCACGAGGAGCCACGCCACGAGCCATGCTCCCCCGAGCGCCGCCGGCCGCACCGTCCACAGAGAGGTTTGGCTCTGGGCCAGCTGCCCCCACGTGAACCCACCGACCGGCACGTTCGCGCGCAGGAGGTCGACCGCGACCCACAGTGACGCGGCCGCGGCGACGCGCGCGAGCGTGTTCGGAAGCCCCCGCGCCGCAGCCGCGTACAACGCGGCGAAGACGGCGGTGAACGCCGCTTGTAGCAGGACCAACAAGATCCAGGCGACGTAGCCGACGATCGTGATCCAGGCGAGAAGCGTGCCGAAGAAGGCGATGCCGAAGATGCCCCCGGTGATCGCGGCGCGCCGTGGCGGTAGATCGCCGCAGACGACCAGCAGAGGAGCGATCGCCACCCACGCGAGCGGCGCGAGGTCGGGCTCGGGGAACGCGAGCGTGAGGAGGGCTCCCCCGCCGGCCGCGACGCCGGCGCGGGTGGCAAGGCCGCGCCGGTTCAGATGCAGTCGCGGCAGAGCTGCCGCTCCGCGTCGGCGAGCTGGCTACGCGCCTTCACGAGATGACAACGGCGGCACACGAACTCCTTGCGGTCCTTGATCGGGACGATGCGTCCCAACGGCTCCGCCGGGGCGCGCACCTCGGGCTCTTCGCTGAGGACGGCGAGGATCGCCTCCTCCCCTTCCTCCTCTTCCTCCCCCGCGGGGCGTGCGGCCGATCGCTTCGACAGGAGCTCCTCGAGGCTCGACTCGTCGTCCTCTTCTTCCTCTTCCTCGGGAAGCTCGGCGTCGTCTTCGTCGACATCGCCGTCGAGTGCGACGTCGTCGTCGTCCTCCTCCAGCTCTTCTTCGTCGAGCTCGTTGCTCTCGAGCTCGTCGTCGTTCAGTGCCACGCGAATCTGCTCCTCGAGACGGGCGCCGGTGCCGGACGTAACCCTACGGGACGAACGGCACCGGGAGGGCGAGCAGAGACGGAAAGACCCGAGTGACCGTTGGGGCCGCTCGGTAGCCGGCCGGAGCCGGTTATTGGAGCGTTGTCCTCTGGCCACTCGGGTCTCCCGAGATCAAAGTCCCAAGCAACCGCCCGGTGCCTCTCGACCACGGCGGCGCAGGAGCGTGCGAACACGCCCACCGAGCGGTGACCCGTCGCGCCGGGCGAACCCGTTGCTGCGGCCGGTTCGGGCGAGCCCGTTCCGGTTCCGGAGCCGCCCGTGGGAAACCCCACCGGCGGGCCCAGAAGCCCCCGTCGGCCCGCCGCCGTTCCCGCCGTCCGGCCGTGCCCCCGAAGGTGCATGACCTTTCTCGGCGGGCCGGTCCTCCGAGGAGAACCGGGTTGTTGCGGCGATCCGTTTAGCTGCTTGGGACTGCTGCAACGTACGGTCGCGGCAACGGGTCGTCAACCCCGCGGCGGGAGATAGTGAGTGGAGCGCGAAACATTCTCCGCACTCCACAGACCGTCCACAGGTTGTCGCGCGACGCCCTGTGGAAAAGCCGGTTGCGGCGCGCGCCGGTAGGCTTGCGCCCATGCGTTCGCACCACGACAGCTGCGAGACGACGACCGTGGAACCGCTCGGCTTCCTCGACGTCACGGAGGAGGTGTCCTCCGTCCTCTCGCGCTCCGGCATCCGCGATGGTCACGTCACCGTCTTCTCGCCCGACGCCGAGTGCGCACTGTTGCTCAACGAGCGTGAATCGGGGTTGTGGCAAGACCTGCGCGACTGCCTCGCGCGCATGCAGAGCGACGAGGTGTGCGATCGGCGGGCAGTGCTCGGGTCGTCGTCGGTGGTGATGCCGGCGGTCGACGGCCGGTTGCACCTCGGCACGTGGCAGCGTCTTCTGCTGGTGGAGCTCGGCCGGCCGGCCCGGCGGTCCCTCGACGTGCAGATCGTGGGCGAGTGATGGCGAAGAACGCGCTGCCCAGCCAGAGGGAGGACTTCCCCGGCTGGTACCAGGAGGTCGTGAAGCGCGCCGGTATGGCGGAGCATGGCATGGCCAAGGGGTCGATGGTCATAAAGCCCCACGGCTACGCCATCTGGGAGTTCGTTCAGCGCGCGATGGACGACCGCTTCAAGGCGACCGGTCACGAGAACCTCTACTTCCCTCTTCTGATCCCGATGAAGGTGTTCGAGAAAGAGGCGGAGCACGTCGAGGGATTCTCGCCCGAGCTCGCCGTTGTCACCCACGGGGGCGGTGAGGAGCTCGAGGAGCCCCTTGCGATCCGCCCCACGTCGGAGGCCGTCATCTGGTCGACCTACGGCAAGTGGATGCAGAGCTATCGCGACCTCCCGTTCCTCTACAACCAGTGGTGCAACGTCCTGCGCTGGGAGATGCGGACGCGGTTGTTCCTCCGCACGAGCGAGTTCCTGTGGCAGGAGGGGCACACCGCCCATGCCGACGCCGACGAGGCGTGGGATGAAGTCCTCCGCATGCTCGAGGTCTACCGGGAGGTTGCCGAGGACGTCCTCGCGATCCCGGTGATCAAAGGCCGCAAGTCTGAGAAGGAGCGTTTCGCCGGCGCCGTCGAGACCACCACGATCGAGGGCCTGATGCGGGACGGCAAAGCGCTCCAGTGCGGGACCTCGCATTTCCTCGGGCAGAACTTCTCCAAGGCGTATGACTGCCAGTTCCTGAACAAGGACGGCGAGCTCGAGTACGCGTGGGGAACCTCCTGGGGGTTCTCGACGCGCATGATCGGCGCCACGATCATGGCGCACGGCGACGATCGCGGTCTCCGCCTCCCGCCGGCGGTCGCGCCGGTGCAGGTGGTGGTCGTGCCGATCTACCGCACGGACGACGAGCAGGGCCGCGTGCTCGCGGTAGCGCACAAGGTGCGGGACGCGCTGGCCGGCAACAACGTCCGGGTGCGCGTCGACGACCGGGATCAGCACCGGCCCGGCTACAAGTTCGCCGAGTGGGAGCTCAAGGGTGTCCCGGTGCGCGTCGAGGTCGGTCCGAAAGACGTCGATGCCGACAACGTCATGGTTGCGCCCCGATGGGCCGGTGAGAAGCGGGCGCTGCAGACCGCCGATGCGATCGGCGGTATGGCGGCGATGTTGGAAGAGGCACAGCGGGCGCTCTACGAGGACGCGGCCGCGTTCCGCGACGCGAACACCCACGAGATGACGTCCTACGACGAGTTCGCCGAGGGGATCGAAGAACGCGGTGGGTTCTGGAGGGGTGCGTGGTGCGGCGACCGCGCCTGCGAGGACAAGGTGGCCGACGACACGAAGGCGACCCTGCGCCTGCTGCCCCTCGAAGCCGAGGATCCCGGCGCGCCGTGCGCCGTATGCGGCCGCCCCGGACGCGAACGCGCTACCTGGGCCCGCGCTTACTGATCTCTAGCGCAGACCGAGCGCCTCGAAGATCTGGTCGTGGCGGTCGAAGACCAGCTCGGCCTCGCTCGCATCCGACCGATCGTCGTGCGCGCCGCGGAACCTGGCCGCGTGCATCCCGATGTCGTGCGCGCCGGCGATATCCGTGCGACGGAGGTCTCCGACGTGCAGCGCCTCGGGCGGGCGGACCCCGAGCTCGGCGAGCGCCTTGGCGAAGATCTCGTTGCCGGGCTTCGGCACGCCGACTTCGTCGGAGAAGCACTGTGCTTCGAGGTGAGTGAGGAGCCCGTGCTCGTCGAGGAACTGGCGCACGACGCGGCCGGGCGTGAAACCGGTGTCACAGACGAGGCCCAGCCGGATGCCGGCGGCGGCAAGGCCTTCGAGGGTCTCGCGCGCGCCCTCGACCGGAGCGACGCCGGCGTCGAAGCTCGCCTCTTCGAACTCCTTCGTCAGGTCGCGGATCGGCTCGTCGTCGGAGATGCCGTGCTTCTCGAGGCAGTAGGCGGCCATGCGTCCGGGACCGAAGGTCTCGACCTGCTTCCACGCTTCGTCGTGCTTCGCCCACGCCTCTTCGAGGAGGGCGTGCGCGGCATCTTCGTCTAGATCGAGGAAACGAAGAAGGGCGCTCACACGTCTCTGCGTGGCGCCCTCGTAGTCGCGGTCTTGCAGCAGCGTCCCCCAGCAGTCGTAGGTGACCGCTCGGATCCCATCGACTCTCTTGGCCACGGAATCACTCCCCTCTCCCACTCCGACGACTCGTCGTTCCGGGTTCCGGTCCACCGAGGGTACCGGACGGCCGCTCCCGGCGACAGGGGCGGCCTCAGTCGTGCTCCGCCGCCTCGGCCGGGTGGACCCTCGCGCCGCCGATCCAGGTCCCGATCACTTCGACGTGCTCGAGGTCGTCCGCCTCGATGGCGGCGGGGTCCCGGTCGAGCGCCACGAGGTCGGCCGGCAGGCCGGGCTCGAGCACGCCGGCGGGACCGCGGGCCCGCGCCTGGAGCCGCGCCCCCATCGTCACCAGCCGGATCGCCTGCGTGCGGCCGGCGCGCTCCTCCTCCACGTGGTGCAGCCGAAGAGCCTTCATCTGCAGGAAGGGATCGAGCGGCGTGACGGTCGAGTCGGAGCCGGACCCGAGGATCAGCCCGTGAGACGCCATGGTCTCGAAGCGGTTCATCCCGAGCGCCCGCTCGCGTCCGATCCGGTCCGCGTACATCCCGCTCTCGCCCCCCCAGTAAGCGTCGAACACCGGCTGCACGCTGGCGCGCAGGCCCAGTCGCGCCGCCCGCGCCATCTGGTCGTCGGTGGCGCACTCGAAGTGCTCGATGCGGTGCGCCAGTGACCTGACGGCCTCTAGCCCCGTGTCGGCCGCGACGCGTTCCCACGTGGAGATCGCCTGCTCGATCGCGGCGTCGCCGATCGCGTGCACGCCGACCTGGAGGCCGGCCTTCTGCGCGGCCGAGAACAGCGCATGCACCTCGTCGTCGCCCCGGTAGCGCAGGCCGGTGGGGGTCGTCCCCGCCGGCGTCGCCCCCTCGTACGGCGCGCCGAGCCATGCGGTGTACGAGCCGAAGGCGCCGTCGAGGAACCAGTCGCCCCCGATGCGGCGGTGTCCGAGGGACCGCACGCGCTCGACGTCGTCGGTGGCGACGTAGGGAACGACCTGAAGAGCAAGATCGGCCACCGCGTCGCAGAGGACGTCGTAGGAGTCCCATCCCCGCCATTCCACGACGTACATCTCGTGGACCTCGGCGACGCCTTTGGCGTACGCGTGGCGCGCCGCGGCTCGCATCGCCTCCCGCATCGTCTCCCGCGGCACGCCGTTCTCGAACCATCGCCACGCGAGCGCGGCCGCTTGCTCGCGCAGGTTCCCGCTCGGCGCGCCGGCATCGTCGCGATCCACCCCCTCGACGCCGTCGAGCTCGAGCCGGTGCAGCAGCGCCGAGGAGGCAACACAAGAATGGGTGTCCGTCCGCATGAGGAGCGCCTCGCGCTCCCCCACCGCGTCGTCGAGATCCTCCCGCGTCACCGACTCGCCCGACGAGTCGTCGAAGTTGCCGGCGAACAGCAGCCCGCCCGACGCCGCGGCGCGCCGGAACGCCTCGAGGATCTGGCTTCGTGCACGGACACTTCTCAGGTCTATGCCCGAGGCGTAGAGCCCGGTGGTTGGAAGGTGAACGTGAGCGTCGCAGAAGGCCGGCAGCACGGTCGCACCATCGAGATGGACGACGTGGTGGATCGGGGGGACGTCGTCCCGGTCGCCCAACGCGGCGACGAGACCATCGCGAACGAGCATCCAATCCGCGGTTGCGGTGCCCGGGAGACGCTTGATCGTGCAGTCGGTGAAGAGAACCTCGTGAGGAGTTCCGGCCGGCGGTCCATAGGGCGCGCCGGGGTCGAGGATCGTCAAGCCCCTCCCCCCCGCTCGCGCGCGAAACTCTCGAGCGCCGCCATCTGCTCCGCGCGCAGACTCGGCCGGACCTCCTCGCGGGCCGCGACGAAGTCCGCGGCGCGCACCACCGGCGCGTCGAAGCCTTGCCGCATCGCCTGCATCGCCGCCGTGCGCGCCAGCGCATCGATGTCCGCGGCGGAATATCCGTCGCAGTCGTGCCCGAGGGCGTCGAGATCGACGTCGGGCGCGAGCGGCATCTTCTTCGCTACGGCGCGCAGGATCGCCGCGCGCGCCGTCCCGTCCGGCGGGGGGACGTAGACGAGGCGCTCCATCCGGCCCGGACGCAGGAGTGCCGCGTCCACGAGGTCGGGCCGGTTGGTCGCCCCGATCACGAAGACGTTCCGCAACGCCTCGACGCCGTCCAGCTCCGTCAGCAGCTGCGCAACGACGCGATCGGTGGTCGAGGTGTCTTGCGTGCCTCCACCCCGTTGCGGCGCGAGCGCGTCGATCTCGTCGAAGAAGATGATCGCCGGCGCCGCGCTGCGGGCGCGCCGGAACAGCTCTCGCACCCCGCGCTCCGATTCGCCCACCCACTTCGACAGCAGCTCCGCGCCCTTCACCGCCAGGAAGTTCGCCTCCGCCTCGTTGGCGAGAGCCTTCACGAGGAACGTCTTGCCGCATCCGGGTGGCCCGAAGAGGAGCAGACCGGAGGGAGGCGTCACTCCCATCCGCTCGAAGGTGTCGGGATAGCGGAGCGGCCACAGGGCGGCTTCGGTCAAAGCCTTCTTTATCGGCTCCATGTCGCCGACGTCCGCGAAGCTGATGCGTTCGATCTGGAGCCGGACCCCGTCGAGCGCGCTCGGGCGCACGACCTCGAGCGCGGCGTCGAAGTCTTCGGCGCGTACGCGCGGCTCCGTCTCGACGCCTCCCGCCGCGCGCTGCGCGGCGCGTAGAGCGGCCTCGCGGCAGAGTGCCATCAGGTCCGCGGCGACGTACCCGGGCGTGTCGCTCGCGATCCGGTCGAGAGCTACGTCCGCGGCCAGCGGCAGCGTCCGCGTGTGGACCTCGAGGATCCGGCGTCGGTCGGGTGCCTGAGGCAAGACCACCTCGAGCTCGAGATCGAGCGTCCCGGGGTGCCGCAGATCCGGGCAGGTGCGCTCGGGATGAGCCGTCGTGCAGACCACGGCGGTGCCGCTCCCGGAGATCGCGCCTCGTATCGCCTCGAGTAGCACGCTCAGAAGAGGTCCTGCGTCCTCGCGCGGAGCGATCGCGTCGACGTCCTCGAGCAGGACGATCCGCGGTCCTGCGCCCGAGAACGCGGCCTGGATCTGCTGCGCCGCGGCCGAGGCGTCACTCCGTGCCAGCGCCGGGGCCCACATGCGCACCACGGGCACGCCGAGCCCGCCCGCGACCGCCTCGACCAGCGCGCCTTTCCCCGAGCCCGGCGGACCGGTCACGAGCGCCCCCATCTGCGCCTCGGTTCCGAGGCTCTGGAGGAGGTCGCGGTGGTTGAACCCGAGGTCGAACGCTTCGGTCAGGCGCGCGATGTGCTCTTCGAGACCGGGGAGGTCCTGGGGAGTCGCCGGCAGCGGTGCGGTCGATCCGGAGGTGTGAACGCCGTCGTCCCACCCGACCTCGCTCTCCATCGTCACCCGCACGATGCCCGGTGGATCGGTTTCGACGACCCGCAACGCGACGCCTTGCCACTGCTCGCCGTACACCGCGCCGAGCGCCCCGATGACGCCCTCGACGGGTCCTGCCTCCGGGGGGCGATCGAAGTCCTGCGGCGGGAGCCCGACGCGGTCGCCGTCGCTCACGACCTTCCCCAGGAGGGCGAACCTGAGCCAGGACGGCTCCGGCCGCGGCCCTTCGTGCAGCTCGAGCTCCACCCGGCGCGCGGGGTGCGCCTCGGCCCGCGCCACCACGACATGCGAGCCGGGGGCGGTGCCGGCGTTGGCGATCGTGAGGTCGTCGAGCAGGATCGTTCCCCGTGGCGTCTCGGGCGGCGCGGCCGCGGCGAGCGCCGCGGTCGTTCTCTCCCCGGTCAGGGCGATCGCCTCCCACGGCTGCATGCGCAGCAACGCCAGGACGTCCGGGTGGAGCCGCACGACACCGCGCCTCGCGTCGAGGGGGGAACGGTGCAGCTGGACGGTCATGGAGAACGCCTGGTGAGACATGCCGGGGATTGTATGAGCGAGACCTCGCAGTGGCGGGGTGCGGCCGCTAGCCCGGAGAGCGCGCCCGCGCCCTTTGTTCCCGGCGCGTCTTGTCGCGGTGGCACCGCGAGCACAGCGGCATGAGGTTCGAGAGCGACGCGGGACCGCGCTCCGCGTGCGGCTTCACGTGGTCCTTCTCGATCCGGTGCCGCCTCCCGCACCGCCGGCAGGAGAACCCGTCGAAGGACGGAGGCTCCCCCAGCCGAAGCGCCAAGAGCACCTCGGGCGGCGTCTTGCGGGTCCACCTCTTGAGGTGACGGAGGTCCTTCCCGTCGTAGAACAGCCCGGACAGAAAGGCATCGGCCGCGATCTCCTTGGCCGCCTGAGGGGAGACCGGCCCGAGCCCCGGGATCTTGCACAGCTCGTTGTTCTTCACGTCCTTCCAGCCCCGCTTCGCCACCTCGTGGCTCACCACCACGACCACCTCACCCCGCCCCCGGGCCTCGGCTTCGCCCGATAGGAGGGCCGCATAAGCGTCGGCCAGATGCCGCTCGAACGGCTCCGCCTCGCCGGTGCGAGCCGCCTCCCTCTGGAGACGAGCGGCCTCCGTCTCCGCCCGCGCCACCACCGGCGCGCCCACGTGCGGCTCGAAGGTGAGGTGGATGTGGACCATCCCCATCTCGTCGTCGTGGCTCACCGCCCGGCGCGCCCTCCGCTGCCGTAGCGCCAGCTCGTCGCCCCGGCATGCCTCGAGCGCGGTGCTGCGCGCCTTCTGCCTCAGCACCTGGAAGCTCTCTTTCTCGGCCACCTGCAGGAGCTCAGAGGCCGA
>DATLFS010000027.1:0-3051 GCA_035540935.1 Actinomycetota bacterium | reverse complement strand
CTGTGGTGTGACCTGCGCGTCGCGGCTGAGAACGCCGTCTTCGCCGTGTCCAACCGCCGCTTCGACGTCCCCCTGATCGACATGGGGACCCTTCGCCTTCCGCGCATCGTCGGACAGGCGCGCGCGCTGGAGATGATCTTGACCGGCCGCTCCGTCGGCGCGACCGAAGCGCTCACATGGGGGATCGCGACGAAGGTTGTTCCCGACGGAGCTGCTCTGCGGGCAACCCTCGATCTCGCGGGTGAGATCGCCTCCTTCCCGCAGACCTCGCTCAGGAGTGACCGGATGGGCGTCTACGAGTCGTGGGCGCGCGCCGCGGACGAGGCGGTGGTCGGCGAGGTCCGGCGCGGGATCGAGGCGCTACGTAGCGGCGACGCGATCGCGGGAGCTCGTCGCTTCATCTCGGGCGAGGGCCGTTCCGGCGAGCCGCTCACCTAGAGGACGTCGAACTCACGCGCCTCGAAGGCGCGGGACAGCCGGAACGGATTTCGCTCCTCCGGCAAGCTGCCGGCGACGATGTCGGCGAGCCTCCGCGCGATCGCCGCGCTCGTCATCACGCCGTGCCCGCTGTCGCCGGAGTTGACGAACAGTCCCGGCACCTCGGTTCCACCCGCGAGGGGCCGCTTGTCGGGAGACATCGTGTACTGCCCCGTGTGGACGATCCAGGTATGCGCGTTGCGGCTCCACACGTCACGCCAGAACGGCGAGATCCGCGCGACTGATACGTCCCCCTCTGGACGCAGCACCCGGAAGACGCCATCGTGATCCACCGGCACGTTCTCGAGCGGAGGGCCCGGTGGTGTGTCCGGATCGGTGAACAGGACCGCCGCACCTCGGAGGAACGGCCGCCAATGTGCGCCCGTGTCATCGTCGATCGTCATCGGAGCCCAGGCCGGCACCTCAGGTAGATGGGGGAACACGATCTTCTGCCGCGCAACCATCCGAACCGGCAGGTCGACACCCGCCGTCAGCGCGAGCTTTGCTGTGAACGGTCCGCACGCTATGACGGCCGCCCGCGTTGAGATGGTGCCGCGTCCCGTCCGGACCCCCGCGAGGCCCTCCCCGTCCACCTCAAACCCGATCGCACCGCAATCGACGACGACGCCGGCACGGGAGCCGGCGACGAATCCCATGGTCAAGGCGCGTGGATCGAGGAACCCGTCTCCGCGTCGAAAACGTGCGGCGATCGCGCGGGGCGTGAGGTACGGAAACGCATCACGTATCTGCGCCTCGTCGAGCCACTCCACGTCCTCGAGCCCCCACGACCGCTGTCGCTCCACGAGCTGTCGGGCACGCTCGGCGCGTTCCTCGTGCAACGTGACCCAGAGGTAGCCCTGCTGCTTCACGTTGAGTTGGTACTCGTCCTGTGAAGTCACCTCGTTGAAGGCGAGGAACATGTCGACGGATTCGCGAACGACCTCGATCTCCTCTGGATTGTCGAACTGGAGGCGAAAAGCCCCCGTGGAAGCTGGTGTCGTGAGCGTGCACAGCGCCGGACGCCGCTCCAAGACGACGACATCGAACCCGGCGCGGACCGCGTAGAACGCGGTCGCGGCGCCGAGCACGCCTCCGCCGATAACCACCAGATCGGCGCTGCGAGGCAGGTGGTCGATATAGCGGACGGGCATGGACGGTTCCTATCAGGTCCCGCCGTTTGTGCGAGCGCCGGGCGGGTACCGCCTGCGGCAGGAGAACCGAACGAAAGGAGAACCACCCTTGCCACTGGCTCCCGGCATTGCGCTGGTTGCGATCGGCCTCATCATCATGCTCTTCCTCCACACGACGATCGGCCTCATCCTCCTCGTCGTCGGTGTAGTCGGCATCCTCGCCGGCGTCGCGATGGGCGCCGGAACCGCCCGCCGCGAGGTCATAGTCGAGCGACGGCGGCGTCCCGTGAGGGAACGAGAGGTGACCCGGGAGCGCCGGCGCCTCTAGGAGATTCAGGAACGGGAGTCGGACTCGCCTTCCTCGGCGCGCCGTGGGTGGTCGAGGGCGAGGTGCATCTCGAGCTCCGACTTTGTCATGAACTTGAGGTTGCACTCGGGGCATTGCAGCACGTCCGGCATGGCGCTCCTCCTCGTCTGAGAATGTCCCTCTAATCCAAGCACAGCCCGCTCAGCATCAGGAGAGAAACAAGGGCCCCGGCTCGAGCCGGGGCCCTTCTAGTCGGTGAGAATCTCAGCCGCGGAAGTCTCGCCGGGAGTTCAAGTGGGAGCGGCCTCGAAGCAGTAGCGCCCCGGCTGCGATCAAGAGAAGGGCGATTCCACCCCAGAGCACCATCCCCGCGGCGCCCGTGACGGAGAGAGGGAAGCCGCGCCTCGTAGAGCCGCGCTCCTGCTCGACCGCAGCAACGCCTTCCGTCCCGTCGCGGGCGGTGCCCGCCGACGCTACCTGCTCGCCCACCCCGGAGCCGTCTTCCCCGCCTCCGGATTCGACGGCTCCGTCCGGACCGTCTGGACCGGGACCTTCGTCGGAGAGACCCGCGAACAGGACCGCCAGCAGATCCTCGTCTGCCAGGTCACCCGATTCGTCGGATAGCGCCTCGATCACCTCGGCGCACGACGCGTCAGCCGACAAGCCGGGGATCGCGTCCGCCAGCATGGCGGCGAGGTCGGCGCAGGGATTGGCGTCTGCGTTGGCGCCGCCCGCAGGGCCGACTGCGGCTGCGTCGTCGTCGAGCAGGTCGACGAGAGTGGCGATCACCGCTCCGCAGGATGCGTTCGCGGGGAAGCCGGGGATCGCGTCCGCCAGCATGGCGGCGAGGTCGGCGCAGGGATTGGCGTCTGCTGCGTCGTCTCCGCCTGCCGGTCCGCCTGCGGCTGCGTCGTCGTCGAGCAGGTCCGCCAGGGTCGCGATCACGGCGGCGCAGGATGCGTTCTCGGGGAAGCCGGGGATCGCGTCCGCCAGCATGGCGGCGAGGCCGGCGCAGGGATTGGCGTCTGCTGCGTCGTCTCCGCCTGCCGGTCCGCCTGCGGCTGCGTCGTCGTCGAGCAGGTCGACGAGAGTGGCGATCACCGCTCCGCAGGATGCGTTCGCGGGGAAGCCGGGGAT
>DATLFS010000026.1:0-31226 GCA_035540935.1 Actinomycetota bacterium | reverse complement strand
GTCCCTTCTCGAGTGGCTGGCGGCGGTGCAGCCCGTCGCCGATCCAACGCACCTGCGACGATGCCGTCGAGCGCGACGTCGACGGGCTGCACCGCCGCCAGCCACTCGAGAAGGGACACGCGGTCCGGCTCAATTAGGCGCGACACGCCGCCGGTTCCGTCCGGAGCTAGAGCCTCGACGGGATGGCCGGTCTGGATCGCGTAGGCGCCGATGCTCGCGGCGGCGGCCACCAGCATCTCGAACGCAGAATCGGGCGGCTCCCCCGTGTCCGAACCGGCGATCACGAGCAGCAGGCGCGTCGCCACCTCTGCCTGGAATTCGCGCACGATGAGCTTGCCGGCGCGCGCGGTGGACCTCCAGTGGACGGCGTGGCGCGGATCGCCGGGCCGGTACTCGCGCACCCCCAGGTACTCCTCCCCCGCCCCTGTCCGAGCTCGTTCGTGGAGCACGTCCATCGGAGAGGACGAAGGTTCCAGGATCGGGAACGAGCGGAGCTCGACGAAACGCGGCACGATCGTGATCTCGCCGGCGACGTCAACCCTGCGCGTGGCCCGCACGAATCCGAACGGGACTCCGGAGCTGACCACCACCTCGCCACCGGCGAACACCCCTCGTCGGAGCGCTCGCTGGACCGTCTCTACAGAGCTGGACGATCTTGCATCGATCGGCTCGACGAGGATGCGCGTCACCTCGGTCGCCGGGTGGACATCCTCGATCCGCATGAGCGGGGTTCGGTAGCGGGCCGGGTTCCGTATCTCGAGTGCGACGTGGATGTCGTCTCCTTGGCGAACGCGTCGCGGCATCGTGCGGACGACCTCCACGCTGCGGAGGCGGTGACGCACGAACAACGAGGCGACGACGAGGCCGAGGACTCCGGCCGACAGCACGTAGAGCCAGCCGGCTTGCGCCGTCGTGGCGGCGAGGAACAACAACCCGGCGATGGCGGCGATCGTGAAGCCCCGCCTGGTTACCCGGCGCTTCACGTCTATTCCGTGGTTACCGGAACCGGGGTCGCCTGCACGATCTCCTTGACGATCTCGGTCGTGCGGCCGCGCTCCAGGCGCAGGCCTGCGCCTGCCACGATCCGGTGCGCGAGCGCCGGCACGGCGAGGCGCTTCACGTCGTCGGGCACCACGAAATCGCGACCGTCGATCAGCGCACGTGCCTGCGCACACCTGATCAACATGATCGACGAGCGGGGGCTGGCGCCGAGCTCGACGTCCGGATGTTCGCGCGATGCAGCCGTCAACCGCAACGCGTAGTCGAGGACCGCATCCGAGACGTGCGTGGAACGCACAACGGTACGAACACCGACGATCTCGTCAGGTGTGACGACGCCTTCAAGGTCATCGATGGGATGGGCAAGCAACTGCGCACGCACGATCTCTCGTTCGGTGACCGGAGCCGCGTATCCCAGATCCATCGCGATGGCAAACCTGTCGAGTTGCCCCTCCGGCAACGGATACGTTCCGTGATGCTCGAGCGGGTTCTGTGTCGCGATCACGAACAGCGGGTCGGGCAGAGGATGGCGGGCGCCCTCGACCGTCACCGCGTTCTCGTCCATCGCCTCCAGCAAAGCCGACTGCGTACGCGGTGTCGTTCGGTTGATCTCGTCGATCAGCACGACGTTCGCGAAGATTGGGCCAGGCAGGAACTCGAAGCTCTGCGCCGCCTGGTTGAACACCGAGGACCCCGTCACGTCCGACGGAAGCAGGTCCGGCGTCGCCTGGATCCGCTTGAACGAGCCCTTGATGGACCGCGCCATCGACCTACCCAGCATCGTCTTGCCGACCCCTGGGACGTCCTCGATCAGGACGTGGCCCCCCGCTAGCAGCGCCGTCGTCGCCGCCTCGATCCGCCCGCGCTTCCCGCGGATCACCTTCTCGACGTTGTCGATCAAAGTGCGGGCCGTGGCTACTGCAGACGCATGATCCACACGCAGATTGTGGCAGGTCGGGCGCGTGCCGGTACCCGCTTCAACCGCCTGCTCACACACAGCAGAGGCGACCCCGCCCTCAAAACTGGGCTCTCCGCCTTTCAGGCGGATTCACCCACCACATTTCTCAATGAAGGGCTTTTTGTCACACCCCTTCGGCATAGTGAAGGCATGCCACGTTATGCGGAGCTCGGCATCGAGATGTTCGAGAAGGCGAACGCGGACCTCGAACCGGATCTCATGACCCAGGCCGAGGTGGAGCGGGCGTTCGAGCTGTATGCGCGGGCCGAGCGCCTCGTGGCCTACGGCAAGGCGCTCCTGGCGCGCCGGATGGACGAGGCCAAGGTGGCGCGGGTGTCGGGGACCTCGCTCGGCAAGGCGAAGGCGGTGGTCGCCACCGGCAAGACGATGGAGTCCTCTCCCGAGCTGACCGACGCGCTGCAGCACGGGGAGGTCTCGCTCGATCAAGCGGTCGAGATCGCTGCTGCCGAGCAGAGCTCTCCGGGGGCGGCTGCGAAGCTCTTGAGGGTGGCCGAGGCGGGGCCCTTCCACGTGCTCCGGGATGAGGCGCGCCGGGTGAAGCTCGAGGCCGAGCAGCACCGCGACTTAGGCGCCCGGCAGCGGGCGGCACGCTCGGCCCGGAGCCACACCGATCCGCTCGGGATGATCGACATCCACCTGAAGCTCGAGCCTCACATCGGGACGCGGGTCCTTGCCCGGTCCGAAGCCGAGGCGCAGCGACTGATGCGGGCGGCCAAGGCGGCGGCCAGAGAAAGAGAGGCCGAGGCGCGGAGGGACCCTGCGGATCGCCCGGTTGCGGTGCCGAAGGTGGAGCCGTTCGAGCGCTATCTCGCCGATGCCTTCGCCAAGCTGCTGAGCGATTCAGGTGAGGGGAAGGGCCGCACCACACGACCTGAGCTCGTGATCCTCGTCTCCCACGAGGTCGCGAAGCGCGGCTGGAGGGACGTCCGCGGGGGCGAAATCTGCAAGATCCCGGGGGTGGGGCCGGTGGCGCCTGAGGTGGCGAAGGAGATCGCCCGGGACGCGTTCCTCACCGGGGTCTTCTACGACGGACGTGACCTCCGCCACATCAAGCGCTGGTCACGGAGCAGGCCGGTCGAGGTGACGGTCGCGCTCGAGCTGGGAGAGCCGCCCGCCTTCGATGGGGTGGCCTGCACCGACTGCGGGAACCGCTTCCGGACCGAGTTCGACCATCTCGATCCGCACATCGCACGCGGTCCCTCTTCGTACGACAACCTCAAGCCGAGGTGCTGGTCGTGCCATCAGAAGAAGACGGAGCGGGACCGGCGCGCCGGGAAGTTGAACCCACCGGATCCGTGACCGTGTTCCAGGCGCTAGTGCGCGCCCTCCGCGCTCATGACGGCGCGCAGCGTTCGCCACAGGATCCAGATGTCGAGCGAGAGCGACCAGTTCTGAATGTAGAAGAGGTCGTAGCGCACGTAATCCGAGAACGACGTCTCGGCGCGCCCGGAGACCTGCCACAGACCCGTCATGCCCGGCTTGACGCGCAGGCGGTTCCTCACCCAGTCGTCGTACTGCTCGACCTCGCTCGGAAGCGCGGGACGGGGCCCGACCAGGCTCATCTCACCGCGGAGGACGTTCCACAGCTGCGGGACCTCGTCGAGCGAGTAGCGCCGGAGCACTTTCCCGACGCGCGTCACCCGGGGGTCGTCCTTGAGCTTGAAGAGGAGCCCCGGGCCTTCGTTCAGGTGCTCGAGCTCGGTGCGCCGCTGCTCCGCGTCCGCGTACATCGTTCGGAACTTCCAGCACACGAAGTGCCTCCCGTCGCGGCCGACGCGGACCTGCTTGAAGATGACCGGGCCCTTCGAGTCGCGTTTGATCCATAGGGAGATAGCCGCCAGGACGGGCGCCAGGAGCAAAACCAGGAGACCGGCGCCGACGACGTCCATCGTCCGCTTGATCGTGCGCTGGGCGCGGTCCATGCCGGTGCGCCGCACGTACAGCAACGGCACGCCGGCCACCGACTGCACCGTCATCCGGCTGGCCATCAGGTCGACCGTGCCGGAGGTGATCTGCAGATCGATGTCGACATCCTGCAGCTCCCACAGAAGCCGATTCGTCCTCTCCGCGTCGAACGCGGTCGCAGCGATCAGCACTAGACCGACTCGGTGCTCCGCGACGATGCGCTTGAGGTCCGCAGGTCTCCCGAGCACGATGCCGCCGCCGTCGATCTCCTGGCCGGCCGGCACGGTGTCGTCGACGAAACCGAGGATCTTGTAGCCGAGCCAGCCTTCCCGCGCGAGGGTCTTGGCGACCGTCCTCGCCTCATGGTTGGCGCCGACGACGATCGCCCGGGTCGGGTCGCCTCCCCGTCGCCGGAGGAAGTGCAGCACTTTCCGCACGACGAGCCGCTCTCCTCCGACCGCCGCGATGCCCGTGGCGATCGTGATGAGCGCCCACCCGCGGGCGAGGTTCATGTTGAGCGCGCTGTCGGCTATGAGGATGAGGACGGCGCCGGCGACGACCCCGTGGAAGACCTGCTTCGCCTCGGTGACGGGCGACAGCACCTGCCGCGGCTCGTAGAGGCCGTAAGCCCAGAAGAGGACGAGCCATGCCGGCGTGGCGACCGCGGTGATGAGCGCGTAGTCGAAGCGCGCCGCCGGCGCGCCGGGAAGCATCTCGAACCGGATGATGGAGGCGAGGAAGAGTGCGGTCGAGACCGCCATCGCGTCGGCGACCACGCGCAGGGCGATGCGGCGCCGGCTCCGCCGCGGGTTCGAGACCTCCTCGGGACGAGGCTCCGGCTCGAGCCGTCTCGCTCCCTCGGCCGTCACAGGTACCCGAGCCCCCGCAGCGACTCCTCGATCATCGCCTCTTCCTCGCGCGAGTACGGGGACTCGCCGTCGCCCGCCGCCCTTTCGATCGCCGCCGTCGATTCGATCGGACGGCCCCGCAGGTGGTCGTCCTCGAACGCGGCGGTGAGGACGCGGCCGTCCAGGCCCTCCGGTACTGCCAGCCCGGCGAGATACAGGAGCGTCGGCGTCACGTCCATCACGTGCCCTTCGATGCGCGCTCCCGCGCGCGCCCCTGGGCCGGCGATGGCGACGATGCCGTCCATGTGATGGACACCCCGCGGCATGTGGCGGACGTCGGAGAAGGGGTCCTTGTGGAAGATCTCGTCCGAGTTCTCGTAGCGGTGGTCGCGCATCACCGGCAGGAGGTCAGGCGCGCCTTCCCGCGCGTCGCCGTGGAAGACGTCTTCGCTGCGATGCACTTCGTCGACCAGGGGCGCGCCGTCGGGAGCGCGGGTCTCGAGGAGGCGCCGGGTGAGGTCGTCCTTCACCGACTCGAGCTCATCCGGATCGACGACGCCCTGAGGCTCGCGGCCGCGCACGTTCACGATGATCCCCTGCTGGGGGATCGGCGACGCGAAGGCGCGCGTCCGCTCCCAGTCGACGGCAGAGAACGTGCGGCCCTTCGCCTCGCGCGCCAGCCTGCGGGGGAGGAAGCGCTTCGCCACCGGGACGGCCTTTCGCACGAGACCGCTTCGCAGCGCGGCCGCGCCGGGCTTCAGCGCGAAGTAGCCCCACCTCGCGAGGAGAGCGTTCAGGTGGACCGTCATCTCCCAGCGCGTGAAGCCGTGGTCCGAGCACACGATCACGCCTCCGGAGTCGCCGGCCCAGTCGTCGAGTAGCCCGACGATCTCGTCTATCGCGGCGAAGCACTCGTGCAGCAGAGGCCGCACCGCGCGCGCGGCGGGAGTGTCGTGCATCTCGTCGGCCGGATCGAGGTAGCGGTAGTACACGTGCTGGAGCCGGTCGGGCGCCTCCTGGACGCTGAACAGAACGTCTGGCTCGTCCAGCTCGAGGAGGCGCTCCAGCACGATCTTCCGCTGGCGGATGGCGCCCAGGGCGCGGCGCGCCAGCGCGTCGTCCCGCCAGTCCTGCTCGTAGTTGGCGGATATGTCGAGCACGTAGCCGGGCGCCCAGTCGTTGATCCGGCGCACGAGCTCCTCGGAGACGGCGTCCCCGTTCCACGAGGCGAAGCCCGGCTGCCTCTCGCCGTAGCCGGGCGTCATCATCCCCGACACCATCCAGCCGTCGAGAGGCTGCGGCGGATACGTGAGGGGAAGGTTGTAGACGCCGGTCCGGACGCCCTGTGCGCCGGCCATCTCCCAGATCGTCGGCGACTTCACGCGGCCGGAGTGGGCGAGCGTAGGCCGCTCGACCTGCGCGTGACCTTCGACGAAGCCGTAGATGCCGTGACGTCCGGGGTTCACACCCGTCGCGGCGGAGGTCCACGCCGGCGGCGTGTACGTCGGGACGGTCGACCTCATCGTGCCCCAGGCGCCGCGCGAGCGTAAGGCCGCGAGGCGCGGCATGACGCCGCTCGACAAGAGCGGGTCGAGCAGGTGCCAGGCGGCGCCGTCGAGGCCTATGACGGCGGCTTTGCTTCGGCCGCGGGGGGAAGCCATCCTGCGAGTCTAGGGCGAGGGCGGTCGCGGAAGGGCGAGGTCGCCGGCGGCATCGCCGAACGCGCACTCGATGACCTCGTCCATCGACGCGGTCGGGAACGCGGCCGAGAAGAGTCTCTCTTCGGCGCGCCCTTCGTATCCCGGCGGAAGCTCTTCCTCGCCCCAGTTCTGTGCGAGCGTGTAGTCGTTGACGAAGCGGGCGATGTCGTCGTGGTCGAGGTCGTGCGCGTCCATGACATCTTCGTCGACGTAGATGCCGACCGCCGTGATGCCCGCCACGACCTCGTCACCGCCGGCGAGCTCCCGGTTGATGTGGTCCGCGAGTTTCCCCTTCGCGATCGGCCAGGCTCCGCTCCGGCGGGGGTCGGGAGTATGTCCGTGGTCGGACGTCACGATGACCACGTAGTCGCCGACGTTCCTGTCGAGCCAGCGGACGAGCCGGCGCAAGGCTCGGTCTTGCGCTTCCAGGACGACCCCCATCTCCTCCGAGTCCATCGTGTACTGGTGTCCGACGATGTCGCTCATCTTGTAGTTGGTGAAGAAGAGATCGGGGACATCGTCCGCGCCGAAGCCTTCGGCCTCCCACGTCGCGAGGATCACGTCGGTGAGGTAAGAGACCCAAGCAGGGTTGTCGTGCATCTCCCGGATGTCGTGGCCCATCCAGAGGCCGTCCGCCTCTCCGTCGGCGCGATCGAGCTCGTCCATCCGCTCGTCGAGCCCGCGGTACGGCTTGAGGAAGTCCGGCGTCCGGTAGAACTCGTCCTTCCCGGTGATGAACTCGTTGTGCGAGACGATCCCGAGGAGGTCGTGATCGCCTCCTTCGAGCGCGGCGCCGAGACCGAGCATCCCCATGTGCCAGGACCTCCACGCGATCATCCCGACGAGCGGCTCGTTCGCCAGCGCGCGGTCGATCTCGTCGGCGAACGTCGTCAGACGCAGATCGAAAGGCCTCCGCTTCGCGAAGGCCTCGCGCAGCTCCCCGTTCCGCCCCCGCAGCGTGATGCCGGTGACGCCGTGCTCGACCGGGAAGGCGCCGGTGCCGAGTGTCGAGTGCGTCGCCGGCGTGATCGACGGCGAGGAGCCGACGGTGGCGCGCAGATAAGAGGTTCCGTCCCGCTCCATCCGGGCGAGCGTCGGCCAGCGATCCGGCCAGCGCTCGAGGACGTTCCGACCCACGCCGTCCCACACGATGGTCACGATCATCTTGGGCGGACGTTCGCCGTCCACCAGCGCGTCGCGGAGGACGTCGCTGCGGCGCGCGGGGAGCTGCACGCGCGTCAGCGAACCCGCCGTGGCGTAGACGTCGGCGACCGACGCCGGCAGGTCGAGGGGCTCCCCCTGCGCTTCGATGACCCCGGGGCCGTACAGCACCAGAGGGACGATCTGCAGGTAATCCCACGGTCCCGAGTGGTTCGGCACGTTGAAGGTGCCCTGATAGTTCGGATATTGCGGGACGTAGAGGATGTCCTCCGACCGGCCGGGGTAGGTGCCGAGGTAGACGCGCCGGAGCAGCTTCTTCCCAAGCGCGCATCCCCTCTGAACGGGGTCGTTGGTGGCGAACTCCTGCCGCTCCTCCTGCGCGAGACGCGCGGCGGGCGACGACGGCGCGGGATCGCGCAGCAGGAGAACCGCTGCGGTGAGGACAACGGCGGCTACGGCGAGCGCGATCACGCGTTTCCTCCGCATCATGCGAGGCTACCGGAGCGAGCGCGTCCTCAGTCGGACCAGATGGAAGCGACGACGGCGCGCGCGCCGGCATCGTCGAGAGCCGCATCTTCGAGGATCGTGAAACGTCCCGGCCGCGTGTCGGGAGCGGTGAGCAGCACCTTGACCATGTCCTCGTGGGTGAGGTCGAGCGCGGCGGGATCGTCCGGCAGCCCCAGGCGTCGAAGCCTCGCGCGGAACGCGCTGGTGTCGTCTCCGTAGAGCGCTACGGAGACGATGCAGCCGAACGCGACCTGCGCGCCGTGCAGGGCGCGTCCTCCGTACAGCTCGTCGATCGCGTGCGAGATCTCGTGCTCGGCCCCGGACGCCGGTCGCGACGACCCCGCGACGATCATCGCCATACCGGAGAGCACGAGTGCGTCCGCGAGCGTCAGGTGGAACTCCGGGCGGCGCGCCAGGACGGCCGGATCTTCGTCTAGGTACGGCTCTACGAGATCGAACGCTTGGGCCGACATATCCCACGCGCGCCGGTCGACCTCCGTCAACCCGTGCTCCGCGGCGAGCGCCCAGTCTCGGAGAGCGAGCGGGTTGGCGAGGAGGTCGCCGATGCCCGCGCGAACCGAGTCGAGGGGCGCGGCGAGCAATGTCGGGAGCGACAGGAAGACGGCGCGCGGAGCGATCGCCCCGAGGCTCTCGGTCTTGCCGTCGCCGCCCGGAACGACCGCGACGGGGGAGCAGAGGCCGTCGTGAGAGAGCTGCGTAGGCACGGTGATGACGGTGACGCCGGCGCGGGCGGCGGCCAGCTTCGCGATGTCGAGCGTCCGGCCGCCGCCGATCGCCACGACGAGGTCCGCGGCCGCGCGACGGATCTCGCCGCCCAGCGTGCTGGCCCACTCCTTGCCCGCGTCCGGCGGAGGCGACGACCGTTTCGCGCCTGGGACGTCGTCCGTGAGAGGAAGGCCCCGCTCGGAGGTGATCACCAGCGGGTTGGTCCCGCCGACCGCCGCGACGACCCGGCCGAGCTCGGCCGCCGCACCCTGTTCGTCTTCGCCGTTGTAGACGAAGACCTGGGGGAACTCCACCGCTAGCCCGAAACAACGGTGGCGCCGCGATAGAACCGCCGCGCGACGGCTTCCGCCGCGGGCACGTCCTGCGGGGTGTCGACCTCGGCGTATTCATCGTGGCCCACTTCGACCGCCCGCGCGCGGACCCCGTCCAGGATGTCGGCGTACACGTCCTCGTAGTAGGCGTCGGTGTGGGCGCTCCACTGGCGGCGCGTGCAGGCGTCCTGATAGAGCAACGCCGCCTCCGGTCTGATCAGCGAGATCCCGGTGAACTCACCGTGACTGCGGGCGATCTTCAGATGCTTGCCGATCGCCACCACGCGCCGGCCAGAGAGCTCGACCTTCATGTCCTCCTCGTCGAGGCGGTGCCGCCGTTGCACGGCGAGGACGAGTTCGCCGGGCGAGCCCGCCGCTCTGCCGTAGACGCCGGGATCCACCACCACGTCCGAGTTCACAACCAGGACGTCATAGCCGGGCGACTGGTCGAGAGCGAGCCGCAGCGAATGGAAGTTGCCCCACGACGCATAGCGCGCGTTGAAGACATAGGTGAACGACAGCCCCTCGCCGCGCTCGTTGCAGAAACGCTGCACCTCATCGGGGCGGAACCCCGTCACGACGAGCACGTCCTCGACGCCGCTCTCCTTGAGGCCGCGGAGGATGTGCGCCATCAGAGGCTCCCCGTCGCCCAGCGGCACCAACGATTTCACCTCGTTGCCGCCCATCCGAACACCTCGACCCGCCGCGAGCACGGCCGCCCTCAGCTTCGCCACGACACCTCCAGTGCGATATCCGTCGTCAACGGCTCGTCGTACACCAGCATTTCGCCGCGCCGTTCCCACCCCTTCGCCCGGACGCCGCGAGCGCCGTCGGGGAGACGGATGCGCACCACCAGCTGTTCCGGGTCCACCCGCGGCTGATGCTGCACGACGAGCCGGTAGCTGGAGCGGTCGCCGGTGGTTCGCACGACGCCGGGCACGCGGTACTCGAGGCGCAGCGCGCCTTCCTCGTGCGGCGGCACGACGAGCGTGGCCGACCATACCTTCTTCCCCGCCTCGTGGTTCTCCGCCGGAACCCCCTCTGCCGGCCACACCGCGGGAGGAGGCGTGTCGTCTCTGGGGGCCGTGGTCTCGGCATGCGTGACCACCGCGTCACCCGGAACGTAGACGTTGAGCATCGGTTTGTGGAACGGCCCCGAATCACCCATGATCCAGCGCGGCTGTGGGCTGAAGACGCGGTTCTCCACCGCCGCCTCCGCGCTCACCACCGAGTCGCTGCCGTCGAACGAGATGTCGAGCGAGGTCGTGTGGCGCGAGAAGTAGTCGAGCTTGTTCCCGCCGACGTTCTGCTCGACGAGATAGAAGTAGTCGGAGTTGCGGGCGGACTTGATGGCGCCGTCCCACTCCATCCTCTCGACGTACGCTTGCTCGGCGGCCTCCTCCATCCAGATCTGGATGTGCTTCTGCGCCAGCGCCTCGCCCATCCCGGCGGCGAGCTCCGACGGCTGCGGCGGATTGATCGCCTTACGCACGAACCCCTGTACGACCTTTCGGAGGACGGCGCGCCGGATCTTGACGACGGGGTAGAGGCCGTAGGCGCGGTACAGGGTGAGGTGCCGGATGTTCCCCGCGGTGACGCGGTGGCCGGCGGCGCGGAAGGGGCCGATGCCGGCCATCATCTTCTCGACCGCGACCGGATCGACGACGATGAAGCCGTCGAACTCCGGGACCTCTATACGACCGGGGTTAGCCGCCTCCGCCGCCTCCGCGTAGGCGATCATCAGCTGCGCCGAGGTCGGCCAGTCGGGCGACCAGTTGGAGTTGCCGAACCGCTGCGCGTCCGGGATCGAGCGCACGTAGAAGGCGTCGTCCGGCAGCGGGATGTCGTACTGACGGCGGTTCTGATCGATCTCGTAGACCGTCATCGCGGCGTCCTTATCGGTGCGTTCCTCTCCGAGCGTCAGCCGCCCGCCGTCCATCTCGAGGGTCGAGAACTGCAGGATCGAGCCCCCGGTGCCTCGCTGCTCCGACGGGTTCTGAAAGCCGATCAGGTAGGTCCGCGGACCCTCGGCGCCCATGATGGCCGGCAAGACGGCAAAGCCGGCCTCCGCGTCCGCGAGCCGGGCGTCGGCGGCCTCCGCTTTCTCGATGCCCTCGCGGATCCTTGGAGCGGCGCGCCGGGGGAGCACCTTGAGGTCGATCGCCTCCAGCTCACGGCGCGCCGCGGCGATCGTCGTGCGGACGTCCGACACGACGTCTCCGATGTGCCGGAGCCGGTTGAGATCGACGATCGACCCTTCGGGGTCGTCGGGATCCTTCCGAACGAGCCCACCGCGAAGCGCCTCGTCGGCGACGGTGAGCGCGCCCCGCGCGGCGCGAGCCGACAGCTCCGCGGCGCGTACGACGTGCGGCACTTCCTCGAGCGCGGCACCGGCGCGAGGGACGAACGAGACGAGGTCGAGAAGCGGCCCGCCGAGGTCGAGCCCGCGGCGTGCCCGCTCCGCCGCGGCGACGCCGCGAAGCGTTTCGAAACGCGCCTCGCGTACCTTTCCGGCCGACAGTCGCCGCTCGGCGCGTTCGAGGCTGGAGGCGGAGGTCAACACGCCGGTGGCGACGCGGTACGGAGCCAGCACCATCGCGAGCCACAGCAGTACGCCGACGAGACACGCGACGAACGCGGCGGCTCCGACGATCCCCGCGGACGGCGCGCCGGATGAACGGTTCACGTCAGCGCTCGCGCAGTCGCGGCGCGACCTCGCGGGCGAGCAGGGAGATCGCTCGCTTCGCCGGAGCCGCGGGCATCCCCGGATAGTGAAGGCGCAGGATCAGATGGCCTTCGGGGTAATCGCGCAGCGCGTCCACGATCGGCTCTAGGTATGTCGTCACTTCGTCGGGCGTCCCATAGGCGGTCGTCCGGCGGATCGTCTCCTCGTCCGGCGGCATCACCTCGAGCGATGCGCCCGGCACGTCCGTGCCGGAGCGCCAGCCCGCGTACACGCCCAGCTGATGCCCTATGCCGTCGCGCACCATCTCCCAGTCGCCCTCAGGATCCTCCGTCACCCACGCGTTCTGGAGGACGGCGACGATCGGCGGGCCCTCCCTCCCCGCCGCGGCCCGTTCCCGTGCCGCGAGGGCAAAGGCCTCCCGGACGCGCTCGGGCGCGGCGCGCGAAGAGATGTATCCATCGCCGATCCGCCCGGCGCGCCGGATCGCGTCGTCTACGAAGCCGCCGATGAGGATCGGGATCGGGCGTGCCGGCTTCGGCGTCACCGCTACGTCGCGGTAGGTGTGGTGCCTGCCGTCGAAGCTGAAACGTTCTCCGCTCCAGGCGCGTCTCATGACCTCGGTCGTCTCGACGATGCGGCGTACCCGCTCCTTCTGGGGAACGCCGAACATGCGGAACTCCTCGTCTCTCCAGCCGACACCTAGCCCGGCGACCACGCGGCCGCCGGATATCTGGTCGACGACGGCGAAGTCCTCCGCTAGTCGGAGCGGATCATGGAACGGCGCCAGCACGACGCCGGTGCCGAGGTCGATGCGCTCGGTGACCGTGGCGAACGCCGCGAGCATCGGGAGGAGCGACGGCAGGTAGCCGTCGGCCGACCCGTGGTGCTCCGAGACCCACGCTCCGTCGAGCCCCTCCGTCTCGGCATGAGTTACGAGGTCGAGATAGTCGCGGTATTCCTCGTGGAAGCTTCTCTCTGAACCTGCGGGTATCTGCCCGGTGAAGAGGCCGATCGAGATCTTCGTCGTCACGGCCGCAACGCTAGCAGGCGGTTACTTCTTCTTTTTCTTCTTTTTCTTCCCGCCGGGGATCGTGAACGACTTCTCCTGTGAGTCCTGATCGATCACCGTGGCCTGCAGCGAGCGCTCCGCGTAGTGGGACACCCAGCACACGCCGCAGATGCCGATCGCGTCGCCTCCGCCGGCTATCACCTTCGACCCCGGCTTCGCACCGACGGCGTCCAGTGGAAGCGGGAAGACGAAGGTTTTCGCCGCGGTGTCGTAGGACCCCTCGAAGTAGCCGAGCGGTTTGCAGTTGACGAACGAGAAGACGGCCGGGGCCGCTTCCGTGGCGCATTCGCCCTCGAGCCGGAAGTGCCCGTTCACGTCGACGCGGCCCAGCCGCTCGGTCGTCTGTCCCGCCACTACGTCCGGCTTTCCGATGTCGGCGCGCTTCACGGTGATGCGGTAGTCGGTGCCGTCGACGTTGAAGGCCCAGATGAAGCGGGCGGCTTCGGGGACGTTTCCGAACGGAGGCATCTGCGCGTGTACCACCGTGAACTCGAGGTTCCCGTCCTTGACCTCGAGGCTTCCCGAGGCGAGGTCGAATCCGGCGCCTCCGAAGACCGGCGCGAGCGTGGCATCCCCGAGGAACGCATCGCCCTCTTCGTCCTCCCATACCGTCATCGGCGCCGCTGCCGCCGCCGGCGCGAGCGTCGCCAGCAGCCCGGCCACCAATCCTGCCGCGAGCGTCTTTCTCATCCGTCCGCCCCCTCTGTCGAGCCCTACTTCTTGGGCACCTTGTAGGTCGTGGTCTGTGCCGCGCTATCGACGATGGTCGCATCGAGGGAACGCTCTGCAACGTGCGAGACCCAGCAGATGCTGCAGATGTTGCCCCCGCCGCCGACGATCTTCGACTTCGTCTTCGCTCCGATCAGTTCCATCGGCA
The DNA here is from genome assembly GCA_035540935.1 of Actinomycetota bacterium. Lineage (GTDB taxonomy): Bacteria > Actinomycetota > CADDZG01 > CADDZG01 > WHSQ01 > DATLFS01. The sequence continues at coordinate 17,437 of DATLFS010000026.1, read as the reverse complement.
CCGTGATCGTGAACGATGCCGCAGCCGGATCGAAGACTCCGTCGAGGTAGGCGAGGGGCGGGCAGTTGATCGCGTTCACGGAACCCACCGGCTCGGTGACGCACTCCCCCTCGAGCCGGAAGTGGCCCTGGAGGTCGACGCGGCCGACTCGTTCCGTCGTCTGACCCGCGACCACGTCGGGTTTGCCCAGGTCGACGCTCTTCACGGTGAACCGGAACGGCTCTCCATCCACAGTGATGTTCCACAGGAAGCGAGCACCTTCGGGGAACGAACCACTGGGCGGCATCGACGCGTGCGTCACCGTGAATTCGAGATTCTCCTTGTCGCGCCTGATCGTCCCCCCGGTCAGATCGAGGCCGGCCCCCGCGAACACGGGGCCCAGCGTCGCGTCGCCGAGGAATGCGTCACCCTCTTCGTCCTCCCAAACCGTCTTGGGTTTGCCTGCGGAGGCCGCCGGCGCCAAGGCGGCTACGAGCGCAGCCCCCGTCAGCGCCAGTGCGATCTTCTTCCGAACGTCCACCTGCTATCCCCTCGCCTCGGTGCTACTTCTTCGGAACCTTGTAGACGACCGACATGGCGGCCGCGTCGATGATCGTGTGCGGCGTCAGCGAGCGTTCCGCGTAGTGTGGAACCCAGCAGATCTGGCATCCGCTCGCGGCGGCGCCGCTGGCCGCGCCGCCGATCGACGTGCCCTTCTTCGCCTTGACGAGCGCGAGCGGCAAGACGATCGTGAACGACGCCGCATCCGGGTCGAACGAGCCCTCGAGGTATTCGACGGGACGGCAGTTGATCAACGTCAGGACCGCCGGCAGAGGCTCGTCGACGCACTGCTCGAGACGGAAGTGCCCATCGGTGTCCACTTGCCCGATCCGGTCGGTCCCGGACTGCGCGAGGACGTCCGGCTTGCCGATGTCGGCGCTCTTCGCGGTGAAGCGGTAGTCCTCGCCGTCGACGGTGAAGTGCCACAGGAAGCGGAATCCCTCCGGCAGCGTGCCGGTCGAGGGCATCGTCTTGTGCGTCACGACGAACTCGAGGTTCTTCCCCTTCTTGACGATCTCGCCCTTGATGAGGTCGAACCCGCCCTCGCTTGCGCCGGGGAGGGCGGTGCCTTGGTTGCCGGCGTCGTCCGCCGGGTCCTCGAACACCATCGCCGGTTTCGGCGCCTTCGCCGCGGTGGCCGCCGGCGCGGCGGCCAGAAGTGCGGCCGCGGCACCGAGCGCGATCAGGCGCCGCATCACTTGTCTCCGGTGTAGCGCAGGATGTCGATGCCGCGGGTGTAGTCGATCGCGTAGAGGATCTCGTCGGTGATCCAGTAGACCGCGCCGGTCGAGCCGCCCCACGGCATGAAGTAGCCGACCTCTTTGATCTTGCCCTTCTTCGTGACGTTGATCAGCCGCGTGCCGTGCTCGAAGAAGGCGGCGGCGACGAGACCGCCGTTCTTGAATCTCGGATGCGCCTCGAGCCAGTGCGACGAACAGCCCGCCGCGTTCACCGCGGGGCTACCGTCGACGAACGTCCCGTTGGTCATGCGGTACTCGTCGAGCATCGTGAAGGTTCGCGTCCGCTTCCACTTCGACGCGTCCCACACCATGAAGGCGCCGTTGCGCTCGTTACAGCGAAACTGGAAGTTGGTCTCGCCGCCGGCAAGGATGAACTTGTCCTTGCCCTTGCGCGGCCACAGGACGCTATGGATGAAGCGGGCGTCGTCGTTCGCGCCGAGCGCGAGCAGCTTCGGGTTGAGCGGGTTCTTACGGGCGTCCATGAACATCATCGGCTGGGTGGCCGTCAGCACCATGCCCTTGGAGACCTCGGTGACGTCGTGGCCGCCGCCGGTCGGCTTGCCCTCTCCCCACTTCTCCTTCATGAGGACCGGGTTCGAAGGGTCGCGCAGGTCGTGGATGTTGCCGTCCGAGCCGTAGGCCCAGGTGCAATCGAGGATGCACGACTGCGTGTGCTGGTTGCCGGTGACGGTGGCGAGCCGCACGATGTTCGACTTGTCCTCGACGTCGAGGATGTGAAGGCCGAAGCCGGTCTGCGGCAGCACCATGATCTTGCCGTTCGTGTCGAGGTCCTCGCGGGAGAAGAGCACCTCTTGCGGGAACAGCTCGAAGTCCGTCATCACCGGGTTCAACGGGTCGGAGACATCGAGGATCATCATCTTGTGCTGGTCGTTCGTGTAGAAGTAGTCGCCGACCAGGCGACCGCCCACGGCATCCACCGAGATCCCGATGTTCTTGATCCACTCGATGTTGTCCGAGGTCACTCCGCCGGGTCCGGGGCCGTTGGGCAGCACCTGCGCCGGCCCCGCCTGAGCCACGGCCGCGCCCCCGATCATCATCACCCCGGCGATAACGCCTGCCAGTTTCTTCACGTGTGATCCACTCCTCGCCAGCCGTGCGCGCTCGAGCGCGCGGTCGTCCGTCGCTGACGAGGTTTCTCCCTCCGGAGGTTCGTTCCTGCCGGTCAGCCGGCGGCGACGAGATCGGCGATCTCGCCGATCATCCGGGTGAGGTCGAAGTCCCTCGGCGTGTAGACCCGCGCGACGCCGAGCTCCAGTAGCTTCCGCTCGTCCTCCTCGGGGATCACGCCTCCGACGATCACCGGCACCGCCTCGGGGTCGACCCCCTCGGCGCGCAGCCGGTCGAGCACGTCGGGGACGAGCCAGCCGTGCGCGCCCGACAGGATCGAGAGACCTATCACGTGGACGTCCTCGTCGGCCGCGGCACGGGCGATCTGTTGCGGGGTCAGGCGGATCCCCTGATAGACGACCTCGAAGCCGGCATCCCGCGCCCGCACCGCCACCTGCTCGGCGGCGTTCGAATGGCCGTCCAGGCCCGGCTTCGCCACGAGCATCCGGAGCTTCGACGTCCCGGCGCGCCGGGCCGCGGCGTCCACCCGCTCCCGCACCTGCTGGATGGCCGCCGTGGAGCCGGAGGCTCTGTCCCCGACGCCGGTCGGCGCGCGGTACTCGCCGAAGACCTCCCGCAGCGCATCGGCCCATTCACCGGTCGTCACGCCTGCCTTGGCCGCGGCGATCGAAGGTTCGACCAGGTCGTCGCCGGGCGTCCCCGCGGCGCGCCGGAGGCCGTCTAGAGCGCGCTGCGCGGCCGCCGCGTCACGGCGCGCCCGGTGCTCCCGGAGGCCCTCGACCTGAGCCGCCTCGTGCTCGGGGTCGACCCGCTCGAACGCCAGCTCGTCCAACCCGGCGGTGAGCGGCGAGGGTTCGGCCTCCTCGTAACGGTTGAGACCCACGACGGTGGTCTCTCCGGACTCGATCGCCCGCCGCCGGTCCGCATGCGCGGCGACCAGCGACTCCTTCATGTATCCGAGCGCCTCGACGCTGCCGCCGGCGTCCAGGACCTTCGTAAGCTCTTCCCATGCGGCGCCGGCGATCTCGTCGGTCTTCGCCTCGATCACCTTCGAGCCTTCGAAGATGTCGCCGTACTCCAGGAGGTCGCTCTCGTAGGCCAGGATCTGCTGGGCGCGCAGCGACCACTGCTGGTCCCACGCCCGCGGCAGGCCGAGAGCCTCGTTCCACGCCGGCAGCTGGACGGCGCGGGCACGAGCGTCCCGCGACTGCGTGACCGCCAGCATCTCGAGGAAGATCCGGTAGACGTTGTTCTCCGGCTGGACGCTCGTGAGCCCGAGGGAGTTCACCTGAACCCCGTAGCGGAAGCGACGGAACTTCGGCTCGTCGACGCCGTAGCGCTCGCGGGCGATGCGGTCCCACAGGATCCCGAAGGCGCGCATCTTGCAGGTTTCCTCGACGTAGCGGATGCCGGCGTTGCAGAAGAACGAGACGCGTCCGACGAGGCGCGGGATATCCGAGTCGGCTACACGGCCCGAGGCCTTCACCGCGTCGAGGACGCACACCGCGTTCGCGAGGGCGTAGGCCACCTCGAGCACCGGTCCGGCGCCGGCCTCTTGCAGGTGATACGAGCAGACGTTGATCGGGTTCCACTTGGGGACCTCGTGCAGGGTCCACGAGATGAGGTCGGTCGTCAGGCGGATCGAAGGCTCGGGAGGAAAGACGTACGTCCCGCGCGAGAGGTACTCCTTCAGGATGTCGTTCTGCGTCGTGCCGGCCAGCGCGTCACGCGGTGCGCCCTGCTCGTCGGCGGCCGCTACGTAGAGCGCCAGGAGCCAGACGGCGGTCGCGTTGATGGTCATCGACGTGTTCATCTCCCGGAGCGGGATGCCGTCGAAGACCTGCTTCATGTCGCCGAGATGGCCGATCGGGACCCCTACCTTGCCGACCTCGCCCTTCGCCATCTCGTGGTCTGAGTCGTAGCCCGTCTGCGTCGGGAGGTCGAACGCGACGGAGAGACCGGTCTGACCCTTCGCGAGGTTGGCTTTGAAGCGCGCGTTCGTCGCGGCGGGGGTGGCGTATCCGGCATACGTGCGGAAGATCCAGGGGCGGTCTCGCTCGCGCGGCTCCATGCGCGTGATCGTAGCCCGCAGCGGCTCCGTGGGGGTTTTAGGCTCGGCCCATCCAGCGGTCGACGAAGGGATGACAGGTGAGCATCGAGATCCGGACGGTCGGCGTGATCGGCTGCGGGACGATGGGGTCGGGGATCTGCGAGGTGTGCGCCCGCGCCGGCTTCGACGTCGTCTTCATGGAGCCGACCGACGAGCTTGTCGCCGCGGGTCACGATCGCATCCGCCGGAGCGTGGAGCGCGCCGTCGCGCGCGCCAAGATGGAGCCGGAGGCGGCAGAGGAGCTCCTCGAGCGCATCTCGTCCACCACGACCCTCGACGGCCTCGCCGGCTGCGATCTCGTGTTCGAAGCCGTGCCGGAGCAGCTGGGCCTCAAGAAGGACGTGTTCGCGGCGCTCGACGAGGTCGCCAAGGAAGAGGCGATCTTCGCCACGAACACGTCGTCGCTGCCGGTCATCGACATGGCCGTCGCGACGAAGCGACCGAGCCGGGTCGTCGGCTTCCATTTCTTCAACCCGGCGCAGGTCATGAAGCTCGTCGAGCTCGTGCACACGGTCGCCACGGAAGAGCAGGTCATCGAGAGTGCCCGCCGCTTCGCGGAGGGGCTGGGCAAGGTCCCCGTCCCGTGTCGCGACCGGGCGGGGTTCATCGCGAACCTCCTTCTCTTCCCCTACCTCAACTCCGCGGTGCGCATGTTCGAAGCGGGCTACGCCACGCGCGAGGACATCGACGCCGCCATGACGCTCGGGTGCGGCCACCCGATGGGGCCGCTGGCGCTCCTCGACCTGATCGGGCTCGACTCCGGCTACGAGATCTGTGAGGCGCTCTACCGGCAGTGGCGCGACAGCCAGGCCGCGCCCGCGCCGCTCCTCAAGCAGTACGTGACGGCCGGTTATCTCGGTCGTAAGTCGGGGCGCGGGTTCTATCGCTACGAGAAGCCGGAGTCGTCGAAGATCGTCGACGCGGCCGCGGGGGCGGAGCTGCACGACGGCGCGCCGGTCGGAACCGTCGGCATCGTCGGCACGGGTCTCATGGCCGCCGGGATCGCCGAGGTCGTCGCGAAAGCCGGCCACGACGTGGTCCTCCGCGGCCGCAGCGAGGCGTCCATCAAGAAGGCGAAGGGGGCGACGGCGAAGAGTCTCGGGCGCGCCGTCGACAAAGGGAAGCTCGATCGGGCCGAGGCGGAGGCGATCCTCGATCGGATCACCACCACCCTTGAGTTCTCCGACCTCGCCGAATGCGACCTGGTCGTCGAGGCGGTCGCCGAGTCGCTCGACGTGAAGGCGGCCGTGTTCCAGGAGCTCGACGCCGCCGTCAAGCCCGACGCGGTTCTCGCCACGACGACGTCGTCCCTCTCGGTGATCGACCTGGCCGGTGCGACGACGCGCCCCGACAAGGTCCTGGGCCTCCACTTCTTCAACCCGGCGCCGATCATGAAGCTCGTCGAGGTCGTGCGCACGGTGGCGACCTCGGACGAGGTCGAGGAGCGAGCCTCGGGTTGGATCCGGTCGCTCGGGAAGCATCCGGTTCGGTGCCGTGATCGCGCCGGGTTCATCGTGAACTTCCTGTTGTTCCCCTACCTGAACGACGCGGTGCGCATGCACGAGGAGGGCTACGGGAAACCGGAGGACATCGACGCCGCGATGAAGCTCGGCTGTGCGCACCCCATGGGCCCGTTCGAGCTCCTCGACATCGTCGGTCTCGATGTGACCTACGCGATCCTCAACTCGCTGCACGAGGAGTTCCGCGAGCGCCGCTACGCGCCGGCCCCCTTGCTGGAGCACATGGTGCGGGCCGGGTATCTCGGCCGCAAGAGCGGGCGCGGCTTCTACACCTACGCCTGAGTCAGCGCCGCACCGGAAGGACGAGCGACGAGTCGTCGAGGTAGAGCGTGTTCCGCGCGCGTCGCTCGTCGGGGAACACCCAGGTGTTGGAGGACGAGGCGACGATCACCTCGAGGTGATGGTCGGGCGCCACGATGTGGTCCTTGTCGATGAACTCGAGCTCGAACGTGTAGCGCTCGCCCGGTTCGAGGTCCTTCCCTTCCGCGAGGCCGTCGCGGTAGCGCGCATTGAGGAAAGCGCGCGAGATCACGTTGCACGCGCCGTCGGGACCGACGTCGCAGAGGACGGCGACGAAGTGCGTGCTCGGTTTATCGCTCGAGGCGCTGAGCCGTAGGACCGGCCGCCCCTGGATCCGCAGCCCGGACGATCCCGGAACCTCGACCCGTACGTAGCGCGTCCCCTGTCCGCCGGCGCGACGCAGCATCTCCGACTCGGTGAGCAGACCGTCGTCTACGTAGGTGAAGTCGCCCCCGGAGAGGCGGCGGACGACCTGCTTCGTCTTGCCCCAACTCGACTCGGCGCGCCACGTCCGGTCGCTGGACTGGACCCGCAGCGCCGGCTCCTTCTCGACGCCGTTCTTCACGCCGTAGAGCCAGCGCTCGTACCAGCGCTCCAGCAGCTGATCCCACTCGGGATAGAGGCCGCGCGGCGAGGCATGGCCGAACCGCCCTAGCACCATCATCTTCGGCGTCCGCAGCGCTTCGAACCACGCCGTCCCCTCCCACGTCTTCACGTTGAAGTCGAGGAGACCGTGCGAGACGAGGACGGGCACGTTCACGCGATGCGCACGCCTCAGGTAGTCGCGCTCGCGCCAGAAGGCGTCGTAGTCGGGCTCGGTCGAGTAGCCCTTCAGCGTCTTCTCCACGCGGTCGCACAGGTTCCATCGCATCGCGATCTGCTGCGCGTTCGTGATCGTCGCCGGGTCGGGCGGCGGCACGAACCCGTACGCGAACATGAAGTCGAGTGGCGTGTCGCTCGGGGGGTCGATGTCGACGCTCTCACCGGAGTAGGAGGAGCGCGCCCCCTGCTGGTACGCGTAGCCCCACCACCTGCTGATCGCCGATATCGGAACGATCGTCGCCAGGTGCGGCGGGCGCTCGATCGCGGCCGCGTTCGCCGTCGTCCCGTCGTAGGACCCGCCCGTCATCGCCACGCGGCCGTTGGACCACGGCCGCGTGCCCAGCCACTCGACGAGGTCGTAGCCGTCGTGCCGTTCCTTGATGCCGCCGTAATCCCAGCATCCTCCCGACGCCCACGTCCCCCGCACGTCGGCGCGGGCATAGGCGTAGCCCTTCGGCACGAACAGCCGAGCATCGGCGGTGGGCAGGTCGTTCTCCACCGGATCGAGCGCGTAGTAGAGGGAGTGGTAGGGCGTCAGCGTGAGGATGACCGGCACCTTCACCGATCGCGGGGTCACGGGCCGCCACAGGTCGACCGAGAGCTCGACGCCGTCCCGCATCTCGACGCGCACCCGTTCGTACGTGAACTCGTCGTAGGTGGGGCGCGCCGGTCCCGCTCCGGCAGGCGCGGCCGTGGCGACGATCGAGAACGCGGCGAGGACGAGGGCGAGGATGCGCTGCACGGGTGCAGTCTTCTCCCGGCGCGCCGTGACTCCTCCCGGTTGGTTCGCTTGCCGCCGCCGGTATCGTGGATCGCCGTATGGGATCACGAGCTCGTTCGGCACTCCGTTCCGCCGCGGTCGTCACTGCGTTCGCGCTCGCGCTTGCTTCCGGCGCGCCGAGCGGAGCGCGCTCCGGCTACTGGAAGCGGACCTCGCGGATCGCGCCGGGCGTCACCTGGACGCGCATCAACCTTCCCGGGGGCCCGAACCGCGTGCACGTCGTCTCGATCAAGCTGGCCAAGCCGTCGACGATCGACGTGATGCTGGCGGATGACCGGTTGCCGGGCTTCGAGTTCACGTCCTCGATGGCGCGGCGCGCCGGAGCGATCGCGGCGATCAACGGCGACTACGCCCTTCCGTCGGGTCGGCCGGTGCTGACGTTCGCGCGCGACGGCCGGCTCGAGCAGACGCAGTTGACGTGGGGACGGAACTTCGCGTTGGACCGCACGGAGACGAGGCCGTTCATCGGTTTCGCTCGTACACGCGCCTGGCTCACCGACATCGCGAGCGGAACCCAGATGAGGATCGACAAGGTGAACGCGGGCGCGCCGGCCGACGACGAGGTGGCTCTGTTCACCCCCGTCGGTGGCGACGTCGAGCGCCCGCCGAAGAACTCGTGCTCGGCGCGCCTCTACGCCACCGGCGCGCCGCGGGTTCGGACCCCCGAGCCGGGCGTGACGGAAGACGTCTACGTCGAGGCGGTCAAGTGCGCGGAGGCGCGGCTGTGGCCGCAGAAGGGCATCGTCGTGTCGACGCCGATCTGGGGCCCGCGCGCCGCCGAGATCTCCTCGCTCGTCGCGGGACAGCAGCTCACGCTGTCGTGGACGCTGAAGGACCTCGTCGACGTCGTCGAGACGATCGGCGGCAACCCGACGCTCGTCGAGAACGGTCAGATCGTGGCCGAGAACGTGACCGGTAGCGGCGGGTTCTTCTCCCGCCATCCGCGCACGGGCGTCGGGACGACGCCCGACGGCCGGGTCCTCTTCGTCACCGTCGACGGCCGGCAGAAGGGCTACAGCGTGGGCATGACGCTCGCCCGCTTCGCCCGCCTCTTCCAGGACCTCGGCGCCGACTGGGCGCTGAACCTCGACGGCGGCGGCTCGACCACGATGTGGGTGGACGGGAAGGTGCGGAACCGGCCCTCGGACGGCACGCAGAGAGGCGTCTCCTCCGCGCTGGTCCTGCTTCCCGGGTCCGACGGGGGAGAGTCCGGTCTGGGCGCGCCGGCCGACGGCGGGTCACCGCTCCCGTCACCCGGAGCGACCTGGGAGCGGATCGCGGCCGACCCCGCGTCCACCGGCGGTCTGTTCGACGCGCTGCAGCGGCGGGGCATCCGGCTGCCGTCCCTCTTCGGCAACCGCTAGCGCGCGGTTATCTTCGCCGGCATGGCGGAGCCGGACACCAAGACCGCGTTCGTCACCGGCGCCGCGTCGGGCATAGGGCTGGCCGTCGCCGAGCGGCTCACTCGCGGCGGCTTCTCGATCTTCGTGGCCGACATCGACTCCGGCCGCGCCGAAGAGGTGGCGGCGCGCCTCGGTGGGACGCCGCTTCACTGCGACGTCGGCGACCTCGACTCGGTGCGGCGCGCCGCGGACGAAGCCGGCGACGTCGACCTCCTCGTCAACAACGCGGGCTTCGACCGGCCGGGCCTCTTCCTCGCGAGCGACCCCCGGGACTGGGCCGACATCGTGAGGGTCGTGATGATGGGCGTCCTCAACTGCACGTTCGCTCTCGCGCCCGGCATCGTGCGGCGCGCCGGCGCCACCGGGTACGGGCGGATCGTGAACGTCGCGTCCGATGCAGGACGCGTGGGCTCGCTGGGCGAGGCGGCCTACTCGGCCGCCAAAGGCGGCGTGATCGCGTTCTCGAAGTCGATGGCCCGCGAGTTGGCCCGCGACGGCGTGACCGTCAACGCCGTCTGCCCCGGCCCGGCCGACACGCCGATGACGGCTGCGCTGCGGCAGTCTGAGCTCGGCGAGAAGATCATGCAGGGGATGATCCGCGCCACGCCCCTCCACCGCCTCGTGCAGCCGGAAGAGGTCGCCGGCGCCGTCGCCTACTTCGCCTCGGAGGAGGCAGGCTTCACCACCGGCCAGGTCCTTTCGGTCTCCGGCGGCCTCACGATGTCCGGCTGACCCAAACCGGCTTTCTGTGCGCCGGGTCGCGCTGAGCGCGACCGCGCGCACGCGAAGCGCCGGATCTCGGATCTTCTGTGGGGCTGCGGTCGCGCCCCGGTTCGCCGGCCGGAGGGCGCGCGACCTTCGCCCCATAAAGATCTCGAGATCCGGCTCTCTCTGTGCCGGAGGTCGCGCTCAGCGCGACCGCGCGCACAGAAAGCGGGAAGGGGCTAGGGCAGGGGGTCGGGGACGAGCGACGCGGTCGCGAGCGGTGCGCTCGCGATCTGGAGCATCCGGTCGATCGTCGTCCCCGCGATGTACGCCGGCAGGTAACGGGTGCCGACCACGAGGTGCGTCAGGTTCCCGACGGCGTTGCCGCCCGCCGCGCGGACGCCCGAGCCGGAGTCGCCCGGCGCCGCGGCGCCGTCCCACCCGTAGGCCGTCTTGTCGGTCCACGTGACGAGGCCGGGGCGCGCCGTGCCGCCGGTGCCCACGACGAGGCCGTGTCCGACGTGGGTGATCGCCGTGCCGAACGCCGGCGCCTCGGAGCCGGTAGGCCCGGCGAGGATCGCCATCGACGGGTTCACGTACTGCGCCATCTCCGGGTAGATCTCGATCAGCGCGAAATCGTCGCCGACGCCGTTGTCGATGCTTTTGACGGTGACGCCGATGTTCATGATGACGCCGGGGGCGGCAACGATCGAGACGGACTCACCCGTATCCGCGCAGTGCCCCGCCGTGCCGATGTAGACGCCCGAGTTCCCCGCGCGCGGCTTGGGGGGCTTGGCGCTGCGAGACCGGAGGTTTCCGGTGGCGCTGCCGAAGACGAAGTTGGTCGTGCACCACGCCGGCGAGATCATCCACGAGCCGGGACGGACGCCGGTGAAGAGCAGCGCGGAATCCACCTCGACGCCGTCGGGCAACGGGATCGCCTTGCCCTTCCGCCCCGCGGCCTCGGCCTTGGCGTGCAGCTCTGCCGTGTACCAGTCGGGACTCGGCGCCGCCAGCGGGATGGCCATGCCGTCGAAGCCGCCGGACCCTGCCGTCGCGCCGGGTGCGAGCGCGAGCAGCAGGAGCAATGTCGCGCCGAAGCTTGAGATCTTCCGTCCGTTCACCTGGCCGCCCCCCTGTCGAGCATCTGAACGAGGCGCAGAACACTACCCGGTGGAAGCGAAGCAAACGTTTCGCGGCTAGCGGCTGTCGCCTCTGCCGGCCCGCCCGGGGTACTCACGGCCGCCGAAGGGCAGCCGTGCCGAGAGGCGCCAGGCGTCCTCGTGCGAGAAGCGGTCGCGGTAGTCGGTGTTGCCGAGCCGTCGTCCCTGTGCGCGCGATACGCGCCTCCACACCGAGAGCGATGAGCGCCAGCGTTCGTCCTCGACGAGTTGCTCGAGAGCGGCGCGGAGAGCGCGTCGCTCCTCCTCGGTCGGGTTGCCGCCGACCTCGACGAGCTGAAGGTGACGGCGACGCCGATCCTTCGGCCCGGTCACAGCGGGATGTTCCCGTGCTTCCGCTGCGGGATCGTCTCGCGCTTGCTGCGGAGCATCTCCAGCGTCTTGATCAGGCGGCGCCGTGTCTCGGCGGGATGGATCACGTCGTCGACGTAGCCGCGCTCGGCAGCCACGTACGGGTTCGAGAACTTCTCGGTGTAGTCCGCGATCAGCTCGGCGCGCCGGGCATCGGAGTCGTCCGCCGCGGCGATGTCCTTACGATGGATGATGTTGACCGCGCCCGACGCTCCCATGACCGCGATCTCCGCCGTGGGCCATGCGAACGAGACGTCCGCGCGGATGTGCTTCGAGTTCATGACGACGTAGGCGCCGCCGTACGCCTTGCGGGTGATGACCGTCATGCGCGGCACCGTCGCCTCGCTGAACGCGTACAGGAGCTTCGCTCCGTGCCTGATGATGCCGCCGTACTCCTGCTCGGTGCCCGGGAGGAAGCCGGGGACGTCGACGAAGGCCACGATCGGGATGTTGAAGGCGTCGCAGAACCGGACGAAACGCGCGCCCTTCGTCGACGACGCGATGTCGAGCGTTCCCGCCAGCACCTGCGGCTGGTTCGCGACGATCCCGACGGGATGACCGGCGAGGCGCGCGAAGCCGCACAGGATGTTCTGGGCCCAGTCCGCGTGGACCTCGAAGAACTCGCCGTCGTCGAAGACGCTGCCGATCACCTGGTGCATGTCGTAAGGCTTGTTCGGTGAATCCGGCATCAGGTCGATGAGGTCGTCGCACGCGCGTGCCGGGTCGTCGGTCGGCGGGAAGTAGGGGGGCGACTCGAAGTTGTTGCTCGGGATGAAGGACAGGAGATAGCGGATCTGCTCGAGACAGTCCTCGTCGGTCGCGGCGACCACGTGCGCCACGCCCGACTTCGACGCGTGGCTCATCGCGCCGCCCAGCTCCTCCTGTGAGACCGTCTCTCCGGTGACCGCTTTGATGACGTCGGGCCCGGTGATGAACATGTGCGAGGTCTCGGCGACCATGAAGGTGAAGTCGGTCATCGCCGGCGAGTACACCGCTCCGCCCGCGCACGGGCCCATGATGGCCGAGATCTGCGGGATCACGCCGGACGACCGCACGTTGCGGTCGAAGATGTAGCCGTAGCCCGCGAGTGACGCCGGACCTTCCTGGATGCGCGCGCCGCCCGAGTCGTTGAGGCCGATGACGGGCGCGCCGGTCTCGAGGGCGAGGTCCATGATCTTGCAGATCTTCTCGGCCATCACCTCTCCCAGAGACCCGCCGAAGACGGTGAAGTCCTGCGCGAAGACGAAGACCTTGCGGCCGTCGATCGTGCCCCAGCCGGTGACTACGGCGTCCGAGTAGGGCCTGCGGTTCTCGATCCCGAACCCGTGGCTGCGGTGGCGGACGAGGGCGTCGAGCTCGACGAAGGAGCCGTCGTCGAGGAGCTTCTGGACGCGCTCCCGCGCGGTGAGCTTGCCTCGCTCGTGCTGGCGGGCGATCGCCTCCTCGCCGCCGGCGATGTCTGCCTGCGCCTTCAGGGCCTCGAGCTCGGCGAGGCGTTCCTCGATCCCGATGAGGTCCGGAGCGCTTTGGGGAGAATCTTCTGCTGTGGCCATGCCGGGAGTCTAGCGGCGGCCCCCCTCGTGCCGGAGAGAGGTGGAAAATCGGGCAAAGAGGGGCAGGGGAGCCGAGCGGGAGGGCGAACAAACCTGGTATGCGGATCTGGGCGGACCTCCAGAGCCTTCGCCGTGCGGTGTCGCGTCTCCACGTAGACGACGCCGACGACGAGCAGGCTTCTTACGACCTCGCCGTCTCGGCGCGCCGTTTCTCGCGGCGCACCCGGGCAGAGGTCGACGACAAGCTGTCGTTCTCGGCCGTCCTCATGCGGGCCGGCGAGGTCGATGCCGCCAACCGCCTGATCGAGGAGCTGGAGCGGGACGTCCGCGCCGAGGAAGCCGCCCTTATCGAGCAGATGAACGAGGTGCGCATCGCCCGCGCCATGCGTCGCGATGCTCCGACGAGGGCGCGGCTCGCTCGTGTCCTCGTCACCGCGATGGTGGGCGCCAGCATGATGGCCTTCTCCGCGATCGGGATGGCCGTCGCCGGCATGGTGGGCGACGCCGACCGCACCGCCCGCGTCGAGCCCGATCTCTTCGCCCGCGATGTCGGCCGCGCTCGGGCCGCAGCGGCAGGGTCCACCGAGGACATCCGCACGCGCATGAGGAAGGTCAGACTCGCCAACGCCGACGTCCTGCTGAGTCCGGAGCAGCTCCGGATGCTCGAGCGCATCACCACGGGCACCGCCGGCGACGGGGCCGTCGAGCAGCTGCTGGCACAGCTGCAGCTTCCGGCCGATCTCGCCGCCGAGGTCCGCAGGGTCCTCACCGCGGCCTCAACGGTCGCGGCCCCGGTGGAGCTGCCGGTCGTCGAGGTCCCGGCGGAGACGTCGCCCAAGAAGAAGTCCAAGAAGAAGGCGGCCAAGAAGGAGCAGGAGGCCCCGGCCGAGGACGGCGGTGGCGCTCCCCCAGGTCCTCCGCAGCCGCAACCGAGCCCCGAGCCGTCGCCCAGTCCCTCTCCGTCTGAGGGTGGCGACAACGGCGGCGGCGGGTCCGACAAGGGCTCGGGCAACGGCACCGGGCTACCCGTCCTGCCCCAGTAGCGGTCCTCAGACCGGGCGGAACACGCTCTCGCCGTCGTCGAGACGGCCCTCGATCCCGGCCGGCTCGATCCTCACGACCCCCTCGTCGGCGGTGACGACGCCGATCCGCTGCACCTGGTAGCCGGCGCCGCCTATCGCCGCGATCGCCCGCTCGGCGTCGCCCGGCGAGGTCACGGTGACGAAGCCGGTGCCCATGTTGAAGACGCGGTACATCTCCGCGGTGTCGACCTCGGCGGCTTCCTGGATCAGCGAGAAGATCGGCGGCGCGGGCGGGAGCTCCGTGATCGCGTAGCCCACCGGGGCGTCGAGGCGGCAGAGGTTCGCAAAGCCGTCGCTGGTGACGTGCACGAGCCCCCTCGCTTCGACCTCCGCGTCCCTGAGCGCCGCCACCGCGCGCACGTAGATCGCGGTCGGCTCCAGAAGCTCGTCCCCGAGCGGCCGCCCCAGCCGGGGGATGTGCTCGTCGAGCGCGTAGCCGGCGCGTTCTAGCAGGGCGCGGCGCGCGAGCGTCAGCCCGTTCGAGTGGATACCGGAAGAGGCGATCCCCAGAAGGACGTCGCCGGGTTCGATGCGCGCTCCGAGGACCAGCTTCTGGGGGTGAACGACGCCGATGCAGGTGCCGACGAGGTCGAACGCCGCCGCGTCGCCCGGGCCCCTGCCGTCGGATCCGATGACCTCGGGGAGCTGAGCGATCTCGCCCCCGGGGACGGCCACACCCGCCTCTTTCGCGGCGGCGCCGAGGCCTTTCAGGATCTCCTCGGCGCGCCGGGCGTCGAGCGTGTGGACGCCGAGATAGTCCACGAGTGCGATGGGCGTGGCGCCGACGCAGATGACGTCGTTCACGTTCATCGCCATGCAGTCGAACCCGATGGTGTCGTACCGGTCCATGGCCGAGGCGACGATCGTCTTCGACCCCACGCCGTCGGTCGAGATCGCGACGGCGAGATCCGGCGAGACGGCCAGCACGCTCGCGTACTGACCGAAGCGGGTCAGGACCTCGGCGCCCTCCGGCAGCTCGAGGGTGGGGCCGAGATGACGAGCCACAGCCGACAGCGCGTCGCCCTGCCCGCGCACGCCCGCTTGCTCATACGAGGCCCCGTTCACCCCGCGAAGCTAACCCAACGACGCGCGCCGGCGGTGGTCACCCGACGTGTGTCCCGGGCTCCACCTCGAGGTCCTCCGGCCCGGCCGCCGGACCCCGCCGGCCCGGGAGCCTGAGCGCCGCGACCAGCGCGATGACCGCCGGCACGGCGCCGGCGAGGTAAGCGAGGCCGAACCCCCGCCGCTCCGCGACGAACCCGATCGCGGTCGGCGACGTGAGGTAGCCGAGATCGCCGGCCATCTGGTTGACGCCGACCGCGGCGCCGGAGCCGCCCCGCGGGATCGCGTCGGCCATGAGGCCGCCGGCCGCCGTCCCGGCCGCCGCTATGCCCGCGCCGATCGCCATCATCAACGGGAAGTACGCCCACGGCGCGCCGGACGTGACCTGTCCCATCAACGCGGTCGCGACGGCCGTGAGCGCGAGTGACGGGACGAGTACGGCGCGCCGGCCGTAGCGGTCGGCGGCACGACCGGCTACCAGCAGGATCAGGATCTCTCCGATCGAGAGCATCGACACGGCGAGCCCGATCTGGTCATCGCTGAGGCCGAGTCGCTCGTCGGCGAAGACCGGTCCCACCGTCTGCGCCGGTCCCGAGATGGCCCACCAGCCGACGAACGTTGCGAGGAGCGCCACCGAATAGCGCCGGTCGGAGAAGAGCGGGCGCGCCGCGCGCAGCGCCTCGAGTGGCGACTTCCTTTCGGCCGGTCGCTCGTCGCCGCGTCCGCCCATCACGACGTACGCGATAACCGTCGCGACGAGGAGCCCGGTCGCGTAGAGGTGGAACGGCGCCCTTATGCCGAAGGCCGCGGCCGCCAGGCCGCCCAGCAGCGGCCCGACGCCGATGCCGACGAGGAACGAGGAGCGGAATGTCCCCGTCGCGCGCCCCATCGCCTCCGGCTCGATGATCTTGAGGATCCGGTTCATGAGCCCCGCGATGAACAGAGCGCTGCCGGCGCCGCCGAACCCGCGGGCCGCGACCAGTTGCGGGAAGGTCTGGGCGAAGCCGGCCGCGTAGCTCGACGCCGCGACGATCAGCAATCCCGCCATCGTGCAGGCGCGCTCTCCGAAACGGTCGACCACGAGGCCCCCGACGAGCCCGAACGAGAATCGCGTCAACCCGAAGACGAACTGAACGAGGCCGACGACTGCGAGCCCTACGCCGAACGACTTCGCAAAGCGCGGCAGGACTGGGATGACCATGCCGAAGCCGAGGGCTACGGTGACCGAGATCGCCAGAAGGTTCCGGAACTCGGGGCGGCGGAGGGGGTGGAGGACGGCGGACGCGTCGCTCACGCGACCACCCAAAGCGCCCGCCGGCGCTCCGTTCGCATCGAGGTCAGTGGGACGGCCTCTGGATGAGCTCGACGAGCAAGCCGTGGTTCCCCTTCGGGTGGACGAAGGCCACCATGTGACCGCGCCCGCCGAGCCGCGGCTTGCGGTCGATGAGCGGGACGCCCCGCGCGTCCAGCTCATCCAGCGTCCGTTCGAGGTCGTCGACCTCGACCGCGATGTGATGGAGGCCCTCGCCGCGCCGCTCCACGAAGCGGGCGACGGTCGTGTCCGGTCCCGTGGGGCCGAGCAGCTGCAGGTAGGCGTCGCCGACCGCGAGCATCGCCTCGTCGACCCCCTGGTCCTCGACGCGCTCACGGTGCGCGACCTCGAGTCCCCAGACGTCGCGGTAGTGGGCTACGGCGGCGTCGAGGTCGGCCACCGCGATCGCGATGTGTTCGATCCGTCCGAGCATCGGCGCATCCTACGTGCGACCATCTGTACGTGCGGACGTGTCCGAAGTGCGGCTTCGAGAACGCCGACGCCGCGCGCTTCTGCTCCGGGTGCGGCTCTCCGCTGGAGGAGCGATCCGGCCGCAAGGAACGCAAGTTCGCCACCGCGCTCTTCGCCGATGTGGTGGGCTCCACCGCTCTCGGGGAGCGGGAGGACCCGGAGGTCGTCGCCGGCATCGTGTCGCGTGTCTTCGCGCGTCTCGCCGCCGAGGTGGAGCGCTACGGCGGCGTGGTCGAGAAGTTCATCGGCGACGCCGTGTTCGCTCTCTTCGGCGTGCCCGCATCGCACGAGGACGATCCGGAGCGCGCGGTTCGCGCCGGGCTCGAGATGCAAGCGGCCGTCCGCGACCTGAATCGGGAGTTCGCGGCCGAGGGGAGGCCCGAGCTCGCCGTCCGGATCGGCATCGAAGCGGGCG
>DATLFS010000025.1:0-14045 GCA_035540935.1 Actinomycetota bacterium | reverse complement strand
GGCCCGTGCACTGCGGGCCCCCTCCGCCTACCCTCTGACCGTGGCCACCGCCGTCACCGCGACCAAGCCTCCCCCGTGGCGGGACGTGCGCGTCCTCCGCGTCGCGGGGCAGATCCTCTTCTTGTTGATCGTGCTCGTGGTGGTGCGCGAGCTGTGGCTCAACCTCGAGTTCAATCTCCGGCGGATCGGCGTGGAGCTCGGGTTCGGTTTCCTCGACCGGCGGGCGGGCTTCGGCATCACCGAGGGGATCGAGTACAGCCCGAACGACACCTACCGCGAAGCGTTGTTCGTCGGGTTCGTCAACACGCTCCGGATCGCGATCCCCGGGATCGTGGCGGCGACGCTCATCGGCTTGTTCGTCGGCGTCGGACGACTCTCGCCGAACTGGCTTCTCCGCAAGCTTTCCCTCGTGTACGTCGAGATCCTGCGCAACACGCCGGTGCTCATGGTCATCGTCATCCTGTTCGTCGGCGTCATCCTGCCGTTGCCTCCGATCGGAGGCGGTTTCTCGATCCCGAACACGCTGTACCTGTCGAACCGTGGCATGGCCCTCACGACCGTGCGTCCCACGGGCGGTTTCCTGCCGTGGATCTTGTTCCTGGCGCTGGCGTTCGCCGCGGCCGCCTTCGTGTGGCGGTGGCGGACGCGCGTCAACGAGCGGACGGGCGAGCCGCACCACCGGGTCCTGTACGCGGTGCCGGCCTTTCTCGCCGTCGCTGTGATCGGTGCGGCGCTCACGGGCCCGCTTCGTCTCGACGTGGCGGGCCTCGGGGAGCGCGGCTTCAATTACGAGGGCGGTTTCAACCTCACGGCGCAGTACGCGGCCGTCTTCCTTGGGCTGGTGCTCTACACCTCCGCCTTCATCGCCGAGATCATCAGGGGCAGCATCCAGGCGGTCTCGAAGGGGCAGAAGGAGGCGGCCGAGGCTCTCGGTCTCACGCCGTTCCAGCAGTTGCGGTTCGTCGTGTTACCGCAAGCCATGCGCGTCGCGATCCCGCCGCTGAACAGCCAGTACCTCAACCTGACGAAGAACTCGACGCTCGGGGTCATCATCGGGTACGCGGATCTTGCGAACGTGGCGAAGACGGCGATCAACCAGTCGGGCGGCGCCTCCTACCAGATCGTCTTGATCCTCGTCGGCACCTTCCTGGTTCTTAGTCTCACGATCTCGTTCTTCATGAACCTCTTGAACCGCGCGGTCACGAGGAAGGGCGCGGCGCGGTGACCGACGCCGACAAGAAGCTGCGCGACTCGCAGATGATCCTCGGCCTCGAGGAGGAGGTCGCGCCGGCGACGCTCCCCGACGAAGGCCTCGACCTGCGGGTTGCGCCGCGGAAAGAGCCGCAGACGCCGGGCGAGTGGATAAAGGACAACCTTTTCTCCGGCCCGGTCAACAGCATCATCACGATCGCGCTGACGCTCTTCATCCTGTGGTTCGGCTCAAAGGTCCTTCATTACGTGTTCGCCTCGGCGGACTGGACGATCCTCAAGGTCAACTTCCGCAGCTACATGACCGGCCGCTGGCCGCTCGAGGAACTTTGGCGGGTGTGGCTCGGCACGTACGCGATCGCGCTACTCGCCGGTCTGTCGCGCGGCATTTCGGTGATCCCGTTCGTGTTCTCGCGCCGTCGCCTTGTGGTGCTCGGGCTCGTTGCCGCGGCGGCGCTCTTGGTCGAGCTCTACGTGGTGACGACCCTCTTCACTCACGCGTTGGTCGCCGGCTTGATTCTGACGATCGTCCTGGGGATCTACCTCGGCCGGCGCTTCCGCGACGTCATCCCGCGGCGCGCCGTCCTGATCGCTTGGATCGCCGCTTACCCGGCGCTCATCCTCTTGCTCCGGGTCGGAGGGCCGAACGAGCGTCTCTGGAGCGGGTTCATGGTGAACCTCATCGTGGCGACCCTCGCGATCTTCGCCTCTTTCCCGATCGGCGTTCTGCTCGCGCTGGGGCGGCGGAGCACTATGCCGGCGATCCGCTACTTCTGTGTGGGCGTGATCGAGATCATCCGCGGCGCGCCGCTCTACACGCTGCTGATCTTCGGCGTATTCGTCCTGCCCCTCATGCTGCCGCCTCAGATATCGAAGCCGCCGAACATCGTGCTCGCGGTCATCATGATCACCGCGTTCTCGGCGGTTTACGTCGCCGAGATC
Source organism: Actinomycetota bacterium (assembly GCA_035540935.1). Taxonomy (GTDB): domain Bacteria; phylum Actinomycetota; class CADDZG01; order CADDZG01; family WHSQ01; genus DATLFS01. The sequence goes on along the minus strand of DATLFS010000025.1, from coordinate 11,894 downwards.
GTCCGGGGCGGTCTGCAGGGGATCCCCGAGGGGCAATACGAGGCCGCCCGCGCTCTCGGCCTGCCCTACCGCAAGATGATCCGGCTCGTCATCCTTCCCCAGGCACTGCGAGCCACGATCCCGGCGATGATCAGCCACTTCATCAGCCTGTTCAAAGACACTTCGCTGCTGGCGACGATCGCGATCCTCGAGTTGCTACGACAGGCGCGGCGCGCGTCGGCGGCGCTGGGGTTCGCGGGTAGATCGATGGAGGCGCTGCTCCCGGCGGCGCTGTTGTTCTGGATTGTGGCCTTCTCGATGGCTCGTTGGAGCCAGCGACTCGAGAAGCGCCTCGGAGTGGGGGAGCGATGAGCGTGGCAGAGGGCAACGGAGCTTCGAACGGCGCCACCGACATGATCGTGGCCGAAGACGTCCGCAAGGTCTTCGGGACGTTCGAGGCACTCAAGGGCGTGTCGACGCGGGTTCGCCCGGGCGAGGTGGTGGTCATAGTCGGTCCATCCGGCTCGGGCAAGTCGACCTTCATCCGAACCATCAACCGTCTCGAACGCCACGACGACGGCCGCATCGTCGTCGACGGCATCGAGCTGACCGACGACATCCGCAACATCGAGAAGATCCGCAGCGAGATCGGGATGGTCTTCCAGTCGTTCAACCTGTTCCCGCACCTCACCGTGATGGAGAACATCACGCTCGCTCCCCGCAACGTCCGGCGGTGGCCGAAGAAGAAGTCCGAAGAGGTCGCGATGCAGTTGCTGGACCGGGTCGGCATCCCGGAGCAGGCGCAGAAATACCCGGCGCAGCTATCCGGAGGACAGCAGCAGCGCGTCGCGATCGCGCGCGCGCTGGCGATGCAGCCGAAGATCATGCTGTTCGACGAGCCCACCTCCGCGCTCGACCCCGAGATGATCAAAGAGGTTCTCGACGTCATGAAGGAACTGGCGCAAACGGGCATGACGATGATCTGCGTCTCTCACGAGATCGGCTTCGCCCGCGAGGTGGCGGACCGCGTCTTGTTCTTCGATTCGGGACAGCTCCTCGAGGACGCGCCGCCCGACCAGTTCTTCACGTCGCCGCGGCACGAACGCACCAAGCTCTTCCTGTCACAGATCCTCTAGCGGGCGCGCCGCCAGCGGCCGACGAGCGGGCAGCGGACACCGCCCGTGAGGACGAGATCCCCGTCCTCGAAATGCCAGCGCGCCTCGCTGCATCCCGCGATGTCGTTCTCGAAGACGGCACCCTCCATGTGCGCGCGGTAGGTCCCGAGCCGTTTGCCGTCCAGCCTGACTTCGTTCACCTCGCCTAGAACGAGTACGCGACCGCCCGAGCGCCAGCGGCCCGGAACCATAGAGGCGGGCACGTGCCCGGCCCGTTCGTGCTCGTAGATCTCCGGCGCGCCGGGCGGAATCGTCCTCCGCGCCGCCGGTGGAGCGTCGTCGCCGCACGACAGGGCGATCAGGGCGACGACGGCGGCGAGGAGAGGTCGGCGCATCCCACCAGTGAACCGCACCGCTCGCCCGCTCACCATCGCGCCTATGTCGCGGGCAACCCTGGGCATGCCCGGCACGTCGGGTTCGTCATGAGGAAGCTCTGCGCGCTCGCCGTAGCCATCGTTCTCCTCGGCGCGCCCGGGCACGCGTCGGAGACGACGGCGGGACGGCTGCCGTCCGGCGACGGGGAGCCCCTCGTGGCGGTCCAGATCCGCCGCTTGGACGAGCGGAACCGCTACGGGGACCGGAAGGTCGCGTTCGATCTCTTCCTGGTGCGACCGGGTGCGGACCCGGTCCGCTTGACCCGCACGGGCAAGGCATTCGCCCCCTCTCCGAGGCCCGACGGGAAGCGGATCGCCTTCGTCTGCCGCGACCGCTATTGGAACCAGGTGTGCACCGTGCCCGCAGGCGGGGGGCGTTCCCGCCTCGTGACGGCGAGCGGGGGCCACAAGTCGACCCCCTCCTGGTCGCCCGACGGGCGGCGTTTCGGCTACGGGATCTACGAATCCGGGACCCCGAACGAGCTGCGCACGTTCCAGGTGCGCCGGAGGCGCGAGCAGGTGGTGTGGCGAGAGGCCGACGAGAGCGTCGTCCTGGGGAACATGGGCGTCTCATGGTCGCCGGACGGTGCGACCCTCGCCTTCGATCGCCGAGCGACCGCTGTCGAGGATTCGCCCGCGCCTCTGCCCGTCCTGACGGGTTCGCGGGGCTGGCAGATCTGGGGGCTCGACGTGGCCTCCGGTGAAGTACGGCCTTTGATCGACGACTACCCGTGGCAATACGACCCGTTCTACTCACCCGACGGCGAGAGGATCGTATTCGTCACCTGGTCCGGGACGAGCGCGCCGTCGCAGATCGTGCACGCACGGCCCGATGGATCGGATCCGGTTCAGGTGACGCGCGGGTCGTCCTCGGCGACCTCGCCCTCGTTCTCTCGGGACGGCCGCTGGATCTACTTCATCCGCGACGGCAACGTCTACCGCACGGACCTGCTGGGCACGCAAACCGAGGTCGTCGTCCGTGCCGCTGGCCGACGCTCGTACTTCGATGCCATCCCGATGCCGGCGTCTGCGGCCGCCGGTTAGAGGTATCCGAGCGACTCCAGGCGGCGCCGGATCGCTTCGATCTCGACGGGGGACAGTGGCTGTACCTCGTCCGCCGGCGCGGGACCCGTCACCGTGGCGCGACCGGCCTCATGATGGGAGACGAGGTCGCGCAACACGTAGACGGCGAACTCCGTCACCGAGTGGAATCCCGACCCTTCGATCACCTGCTTCAGCCGCTCGTATAGAGGGCGCGGGATCTTGAGCGTGACCTGGTCCTGCGGTGGGCGCGCGCTCATCCCGCCAACCCTGCGACGACGATGATCGTGACCGGTACGAGGAAGAGCGCGCCGGTGAACGCGGCGAGGCGCGGCTTGCTCTTGACCATCTGCCGCTGGAAGCGCCAGATCGCCCGTCTCACACCGGGATAGAAGAAGGAGAGCAGTATCACGCTGAGGATCGAGGTGGCGATCACCTCCGCAAGCACGATGCGAACCGCCGCCGGCGAGTGGAGCGCGAACGCGGCGAGCATGGTGTCGCCGAGCGTGGTGATGTTCGCGCCCATGATGTACGGAAGGATGTCCTCGCGTTTCGCGTATCCCTTCGCGACGAGCGGCACGAGGATCGTCAGCGCGACCGATACCGACATGGTGATCAGCGCGACCAAGCAGCCGAGTCCGAACATCGGCCACTTCCGCCGCAGCCACGCCGCGCGCGAACTCTCGATCGCGCCGTCGTCGAGCCGCGGCATGACGGCGTCTATCAGCTTGAACGAGAGCAGCAGGACACCTAGCCCTCCGAGGAAGATCACGGCCGCCGGAAGGCCCTCGACGCGATCTAGCAGGCCGCCGTACACCAGGTCGATGAGGTCGGCGAACTGCCCGGGGAACTGGAGATCGAGGTTCCGGTAGGGACCCCAACTGAGGATGGCCCACCCGATGAACGCAGCGGGAATGTAGATCATGGCGGTCGTGCAGAGGGCCATGACCGCGGTCGACAGCGGGGCCATGCGCTCGCCGCGGCCGCCACGGACGGCGTAGATCACCGCCGTAAGGAGCACCACGAAGGCGGCGCCGAGCCGCGACCCGGTGAGCATCGTGAAGCCCTGCATCTCGGTGAACCTCGCCGCTCCCGCGGCGGCCTGCTCGCCGGCCGCGACGAGCGTCAGCGAGGTGGCGGCGATGGGGGAGCCGGACAGCACGAACAGCGCTCCGAGCCAGCCGAGGCCGAGCGTGGAAGCAGGGTTCTTCACCAGGAAGCCGCCGGGCTGGAGGACGTCGAGGCCGGACGCTCCCGTCTTCATGAGCTGCAGGGCACCGACGAAAAAGAACAGGGCGATGAGGAAGCGGATCGTCCACCACACGCCGCGGACGGCCTTGTTCGAGCGAAGCGCGGACGTCGGATCCGGGGCGGGTGTACGGGTCTCGGTCATGGCCTGGGATGCTATAGCACTCCTATAGGAGTGTCGCGGCATCGCCGACGCTCTGGATTCCCGGGTCGGCGCGGCCTATCATCCGTACCTCCATGGGGGGGATCCGCCGGCTTCCGGCCGTGACCGTGCTCGTTTCGCTGTGGACGACCTTGCTCGTCCTCGGTCCCGTGGCGCGCGCGATGGAGGTCCCGGCCACGATGGCACGCTCCGTCTCCTTGGGCTCCTCCGGTGGCGTGGCGCGGCTGCCGCTGCCGGCGACCCACCTCGGATTCTCCTGGGAGGGGGCGGAGAAGAGCGGCGTCAGGTTCCGACTCGTGAATCCGGACGGTTCGGTCGGATCGTGGACCAGAGCGCCCGAAGCCCACGACGCGGAGCGGGGCATCCGGCACTTCAGCGGCGTCATCGCGGTCTCGCGACCCGAGGCGATCGAGTGGGAACCGGTCGTTCCCAGGCGAGGTTGGATCCGCAACGTCGCGCTGGACGCCCTCAACACCGTCGACGGCCCCACGAGGACGATCGAGCTGCCCGCCGGCGCCGCGGCCGCACCGCCGTCGCCGCGGGTCATAACGCGGGCCGAATGGGGCGCGGACGAGTCGCTCAAGCGCACGACCGGATCGTGTCGGCGCACCTTTTACGACGTCCAGCAGCTGTTCGTTCATCACACCGCCGGAAGCAACAGCGACCCGAACCCGAAAGCGACGATGCGCGCGATCTACTGGTTCCACACCGTGCGCCAGGGATGGTGCGACCTCGGCTACAACTTCGTGATCGGCTCGGACGGGCGCATCTACGAGGGGCGCTGGGCGCGGCGGTACGGACCGTGGGAGATCCACGATTCTGAGGATGGTCAGGGACGAGCCGTCGCCGGCGCGCACGCGTCCGGCTACAACTCCGGGAGCATCGGGATCAGCCTCATGGGCAACTTCCAGACGGCCCCAGCGCCCGAGCCCATGAAGCGCGCTCTCGCGGAGTTGCTCGCCTGGGAGGCGGACCGTCACGGGCTCGCTCCGAAGGGCCGGCATACGTACCGCAACCCGGAGACGGGCGCCACGAAACGTCTCCCGGTCATCGCCGGTCACCGTGACGCCGGGCAGACGGCCTGCCCGGGCGGTTATCTCTATGCCGCGCTCCCGCAGATCCGTGATGCCGCCAAGGCGGTGATCGGCGGCGGGAAAGCCTCGACCGCGACGACGCTCTCGGTGCCGACCCACGTGGATTACGAGAACCCGGTCACCCTCACCGGCGCCGTTGTCGGACCCGACGGGGCCGGCCTCGCGGCGCGCCGCGTCAAGATCTGGGCGAGCCGCAAGAATCGCTGGAACGTCGTGGCGGAGACGACCTCGGGCCTCGACGGGAGCTTCGCGACGACGCTCACTTTCGCGGCGAACGTGAGGCTGGTCGCGGTCTACGAGGGAGATGCGTCCACCTGGGGATCGCAGAGCGAGGGCGCGCTCCTGAAAGTGAGACCGATCGTCCGACTGGCGCCCGAAGGGGCGACTCCCAACCTATTCGGCGTCTATGAGTACCCCTCCGGCACAACCAAAGTCACCTTTGGCGGCGACGTGCGGCCGGCGCATCCTGGTGGAGAGGTGGAGATGCGCGTCGCGCGCCTCAACGACGACACGACCGAGACTCCCTTGCCGAGGCAGCGTGTGCTCCTCGACGCCGCGAGCTCCTACCGTTACGAGCTACCCGTCCCCGGCCCGGGCCGCTACCGGGCGGTTGCGTGGTTCGTGAAGGACCGCGACCATGCCGCCGCGCCGAGCGAGCCGGTCGTCTTCACCGTCGCGCCCTGACGCCGCCGAAGAGCCGGGCGACCCGATGCTCGGCGGCGCGCCGTAGCGCGCCTTGTTGCGCCTCGTCTAACTCGGCCCCATCGGACGACCGCACGTAGAACACGTCCACCACGCGCTCGCCCCGCGTGTCGATCTTCGCAGTGTGGATGTCGAGGCCGAGGTCTCCGATCGCCGCGGTGACGGCGTAGAGGAGACCGATGGCGTCGCGGGCGCGAACCTCCACGACGGTGGAGGACGAGCCGGCGCCACTGGAGAAGCGGACCTCGAGACTGGGCACGACGGACGCGTGATCCGCCGCCTTGCGCTCGACGTCGGCCTCGAGGCTGAGCCGCCCGGTGTGCGCCGCCTCGAGCTTGCGCCCGACCGACGACCACTCGAGTCCCGGCGGCGAGGAGACCACGAGACGTTGCAAGGCGGTGTTCCCGGCGGAATACGCCTGCGCGCTCAGGATGGATATCCGCGAGAGCGCCAGCACACCGGCCGTCACCGCGAGCGCCCCCGTGCGGTTCGGCACCGCGGCGCTCAGCACGACGTGGTCCTCGACCCGTTCGACCGAGTGCCGCACGCCGCCGGAGGCTCCCGCGAGGAGCTGTAGCTCGGCGGCCATCTGGTCCACCGGCACCGAGGACAGGTAGGAGGGCGGAAGGCGGTCGAGGAGCCTCCCCGCTTGCTCCGCGAGCCCGGGATCGAACGCGGCCACTTCGGCCGCGCGCGCGGCGACATCGAACCGGTCCGGTACCTCCCCCGTCTCCAACGCGTGGAGGACCAGACCGTAGAGCTTCCGCACCAGCGTCGCTTTCCAGTCGCTCCAGGCGGCCGGTCCGGTCGCCCGACCGTCGGCGGCCGCGAGGACGTAGAGCATCTTCAAGAGGCGTGGGTCGCTCACCTTCGCCGCAACATCGGCGATGACGGCACCGTCGTCGAGGTCGCGCCTCGTCGCGGTGTCGGGCAGGAGCAGGTGGAGCCGAACGAGTGTGGCGATGTCGGCGACGTCGTCCGGCGGAAGCCCCATGTGACGGCACACTCGCTGCGCCACCTCACTGCCGACGATCGAGTGGTCGCGTCCCGATCCCTTGCCGATGTCGTGGAGGAGCGTGCCGATGTAGAGCACGGTTGCATCGCGGTCGTCGGCCGCCGCTCCTTGCGCGACCGGATCGTCGCGCAATACGGCGGAGACGTCGCCGACGGCGGCGAAGCTATGCCCGTCGACGGTATAGCGGTGGTAAGGGTCGTGCTGGGCGCGCCCCCGGACGGCCGCCCAGCCCGGGACGAGGAACGTCATCCCCCCGACGTGGTCCAGAAGCTCCAGAGCGGCGGGCGCGTGCGGTGCGCGCAGAAGGTCGACGAAGGCGCGCCGCGTCGCTTCATCCCAGAAGACGCCACCTTCTGTGAACGCGCGCCGGAGCGCCGCCACCGTGTCGGGATCGGGACGGCGTCCGGTCTCCGCGTACGCGACCGCCACCTCGAGCGGCGGTGCCGCCGGATCGGCCACGAGGTGGTTGTCCTGCAGCGCTACCCCCGGGCGGAGCGAACGGACGGCCCCGCTGCGGCGGGGACCGGCCCGCGTCGCCTGTTGTGCCCAGGTCAGCTCCCGGAGGAGCTCGTGCTCGATCTCGCGCGCCGCGGCGTGGACGGATGTCATGAGGTCGTCCAGCTCGACCGACAGTGCGGCTGCGACCGACGGCTGGATCTCGATGTGAAGACGGTCGTGTTTACGCGACGTCTGCGCGTGTAGTGCCTCCCGCGTCGCCGTCATGACGGCAGCAGCCGCGGCCGCGGCCTCCGACGGTCCGTCGGCGTAGCCGATCAGCTCGAGCCACTCGAGCACGTGGACGTCACGCAGAGCGCCCGCGTCTTCCTTGAGGTCGGGCGCGAGAGCCCACCCGGCGCGCGCCCGCGCGGCGTGCCGCTCGTGAACCGCCCGGATCAACCGGGCGGCCACCGCCCGCCGCGCCTTCTTGATCCAGAGCTCTCGGCGGTCGAGGAGCTCCGTGCACGCCTTTTCGTCACCGCCAACGCGGCGCGCGTTCAGCAGCGCGGTGGCGGACGCCAGATCCTGCTCGGCTCGGTCGATCGCCTCCGCCGGCGTGCACACCGCGTGCCCCACGCCGAACCCGGCGTCCCACAGCGGATAGAGCAGATCCCTCACCGCCTCTTCTTGCACCGCTCCGCGGTGGACGATGAGGACGTCGATATCGGAATGAGGCGAAAGCTCGCCCCGTCCGTAGCCGCCGACTGCGATCGCGGCCAGCGGACGGTCGGCGGCGAGGGCACGCACGACCGCGTCGACCTGTTGGGCGCGCCGGCGCGCGGGCGCGGCCCCCTCGTCGAGCAAAGAGGGCCGCGCCCTGCGCAGCTCAGAGAGCGTCGTGACCGCGCTCACCGGTGCGGATGCGCGTTACCTCGTCGACGGGGAGAACCCACACCTTTCCGTCGCCGATCGCTTGTGTCCGGGCGCTCGTCAGGAACGCCTTGACGATCTCCTCCACGTGATCGTCCTCGGCCAGGACCTCGACGCGGATCTTCGGTGTGAAGTCCACCTGGTACTCCGCGCCTCGGTAGATCTCGGTGTGACCGCGTTGCCGTCCGAAGCCGCGGGCGTCGGTGACGGTCATCCCCTGCACCCCCACCGCCTCGAGCGCTTCCTTCACGTCCTCGAGCTTGAAGGGCTTGATGACGCCGATCACGAGCTTCATCGTGCGTCACTCGGCACAGGCACGGCAGCGACGGGCGACGGCGCGGGAACGTCTCTCTCCGGCTCTCGCTCGATCGCTCCTCCCGACTCGGAGAAGGCGTAGCCCACCTCAGCGTGCTGCGATAGGTCGAGGCCACTCGCCTCTTCTTCGGACGAGACGCGGAGTCCCACGGTCAGATCGACGATCTTGAGGATCGCGGCACTCACGGCGAGCGAGAAGGCGAACGTCGCACCGACCGCGACGACCTGCTTGCCGAGCAGCGCCGCGCCGCCGCCGTTCAAGAGACCGTCCGCCCCGGCGCCGTTCACTGCGAGGTCGGCGAAGACGCCGGTCAGCAGCGCCCCCACGATCCCGCCGGCGAGGTGCACCCCGACGACGTCGAGCGAGTCATCCAACCCGAAGCGGAACTTCAGACGGACCGCCACGGCGCACACGATGCCGGCGCACAGACCGATCGCGATAGCGGGGAGCGGCGAAACGAACCCGGCCGCCGGCGTGATGGCCACGAGACCCGCTACGGCTCCGGAGGCGACTCCGAGCGTCGTGGGTCGGCGCTCCCGCGTCGCCTCGTACAGCGCCCACCCGCAGGCGCCGGCCGCGGCTCCTAGGTGCGTCGCGAGGAACGCGGAGGAGGCGAGGCCGTTGGCGCCGAGTGCGCTGCCGGCATTGAAGCCGAACCAGCCGAACCAGAGGATGCCCGTGCCGAGCAGCGTCATCGTGAGGTTGTGCGGAACGACGGCTTGCTTGCCGAAGCCCCGCCGCCTGCCGATGATCACCGCGGCCGCCAGCGCGGCGACGCCTGCGTTGATGTGCACGACGGTTCCGCCGGCGAAGTCGAGGGCGCCCATCTCGCGGATCCACCCGCCCGGCGCCCACACCCAGTGCGCGACCGGCGCGTACACCAGCAGTAGCCATACCGCGGTGAACAGGGCGTAGGCGGAGAACTTCATCCGCTCCGCGAAGGCGCCGGTGATGAGTGCGGGAGTGATGACCGCGAACATCATCTGGAAGAGGGCGAACGTCGTGTGCGGGATCGTCCCCGCGAGATCGGGATTCGGGTCGGCTCCCACCCCGCGCAAGCCGAGGAAGTCGAGGCCGCCGATGAGGCCGCCCTTGTCGGGTCCGAAGGCGAGGGTGTAGCCGATCAGCACCCACAGGACCGAGACCAGTCCGAGAGCGAAGACGCTCTGCATGAGGGTCCCGAGCACGTTCTTGGCGCGCACCATGCCGCCGTAGAACAGCGCGAGCCCGGGTGTCATGAACATCACCAAGGCGGCCGAGACGAGCACGAACGCGGTGTCGCCGGTGTCCATCGCTCTCCTTCCATAGGCGCGGATGCTGCTGCGATCAAAGAGAGCGACTGTTTCGGCGTTGTTTCCTCGCGGTTTCCCGGTCGTAACGATCCGGGCGCGGCTCCGGTTAGCGCGGGTTCAGCAGTGAGGCGGCGGCCTCGTCGAGGAGGAACGTGAGGTGCGGCGCGCCCGCCAGCAGACGCACCGGGCTCTTCATCGGGGAATCGTCGCCGAAGGCGCGCCCCACCGCCTCGGCTTTGTCGGGACCCGCGGCGGCGACGATCACCCGGCGCGCCGAGGTGAGGGCGGGGCCCGTCAGGGTGATCCCGCGCATGCCGTCGGGACGATCCACCGCGACGCAGAGTCGCTGGATCTCGTCGACCGCGGGATCGCCGGGGAAGAGCGCCGCGAGGTGGGCATCGGCGCCAACGCCCAGAAGGGCGACGTCCACCTGTCCGACGAGGAGGTCGGAGATCTCGGTCTCGTAGGCGAGCGCCGCCGCCGCGGGGTCGTCTTCGCCGCGTATCCGATGAACGTTCGTCAGGCCGAGCGGGTCGAGGAGGGTGCGGCTGGCCATCCCGTAGTTGCTGTCGGGATGGTCCGGCGGGACCGCCCGCTCGTCGGAGAAGAGGATCTCGAGGTTGGGGATCGCCTCGAACCGTGCCAGCTGCTCATAGATACGGCGCGCCGTACCTCCCCCCGTGATGATGGCGCTGCGCGCCCGCGACAGATGCTCGGCTATGGATCGCGCCGCCGACGCCGCAAATTCGTGGGCGGGGAAGACCTTCACCTCGGCGTTCAGGACATCCACACCTCATCGAGGAAGTCGCCCAACGCGTCCGACAGCCGGTTCGGAGGGAAGCGAAGCTCGAAGAAGGAATTCGCCTGCACGACGCGTGCCTCCGCCAGCTCGCGGCCCAGCGCCTCGGCATCGGAGAATGCGTGGAGGACGTCCCGTTGGTGTCCGACGATGAAGGACGGGATGTCCATCTTGGCGCGATCGTCCGGGTGCGGAGCGATCCGCCCCGTCAATAAACCGTGGAGCACCGCAGCCGACACGATCGGATCGCGCGTCAGCAACTCGCGGAGGACGTCGGGGTAGAGGCCGAATCCTTGCGGTGCTCGCCCCGCCAGCTTCGCCACCATCCTGAGGAGCGGCGCTCCCTGTGAGTAGGTGATGGCGAGCGGGACGAAGATCAGCGCGGCCGCCGGAGCGGCGCGTTCCAACACCGGCATCTCGATGAAGAGCGCCCGGCACCGTTCCGGCGCGGCCGCGGCGACCTCGAGGGTGACGTTGGCGCCGAGTGAGGTGCCGCCGACGGCCGCCTCGGGGATGTCCAGATGATCCATGAGAGCGATCACCTGCGAGGCGAAGAACTCCATCCGGTAGTGGCGCGAGTGCGGCGGCCTGTCGCTCTCCCCGTGCCCGAGAAGGTCGATCAGCACGACGCGGTTCCCCCGTTCGGCGAGCGCATCGGCAAGGCCGTAATGGTGCATGCGCGAGAAGAGAAGCCCGTGGACGAGGACTATGGGCCTTTCGGCCGCGCCGGTCTTGCGGCCCCGCTGTTCGTATGCGATGCGGAACCCGTCGTGGAGGAAGGTCGGCACCGGATCAGCCTATCTGCCGGTGCCTCGGAACCTCAGGCGGCCCGCTTCTTCTCCGAAGCCTTGATGTCGGCCAGGGCTGCCTCGACGATCTGCTCCTCGCTCGAGTCGATCCGCTGCGCCATGAAGCGCAGGAATATCGCCGTGACGAGCAGCAGCAGTCCGACGGCCACCCACCGGAGTCCGTCCGGCGGGATGATCCGGTCGGGTGAGATGGCAGCGATGCCGCGGTTCGTTTGGAACTGGTCCTCGAACACCTTCGGCTGTCCGCCGCCCGGCGCGCTCGCGTAGGGGAGCTCTTCGTCGTACGTGCCCCAGTCGAAGCCTTCCGTCTGAAGGGTTGCGGGGCGCCGTACGCCGGGGAGCGTCAGCGAGTTGAAGGACGGCAGGCCGACCTGTCCGACGCGGCGGCCGCCGGCGACGAAGGGATCGTTCGACGCCGGGCTTCCGAAACCCGGGAACCCGCCACCGTTTCCGCCGTTGTTGCCGTTTCCGTTGTTGCCGCCGCCGTTCCAGCCGCCGCCGCCGCCGTTCCAGCCACCC
>DATLFS010000024.1:0-12775 GCA_035540935.1 Actinomycetota bacterium | reverse complement strand
GCACGAGGTGACCGAGATCGACCTCGCCGCCGCCACCGTCACGGTGAGGGATCTGGACGCGCGGAGAGAGACCGTGGAGCCGTATGACACGCTCCTCCTTGCCACCGGCGCCGTTCCGATCCGCCCGCGCCTTCCGGGGGCGGAGGCCGACGGCATCTTCGGCATACAGACGCTCGACGACGGCACACGGCTGCTGTCCTACATGGACGAGGCGAAGCCGCGGCGCGCCGTGGTGGTCGGTGCCGGCTACATCGGGGTCGAGATGGCCGAAGCGATGCTCGAGCGATGCGGCGAGGTGACGGTCGTCGAGCGCGCGCCGCAGCCCATGACGACGCTCGATCCCGATATGGGCGCCGTCGTCGCCAAGGCGGTGCGGCAGATGGGGATCGAGCTTCGGACGGAAGAGAAGGTGGAGGCGTTCGAGGTTCAGGATGGTCGGGTCTCGGGCGTCGTCACGGAGTCGGGCCACATCCCCGCGGATCTCATCGTCCTCGGCATCGGCGTCCGAGCGAACGCGCAGCTCGCGGCCGAAGCCGGCGTGCAGGTTCTCTCCTGCGGGGCGATCGGGGTCGACCGCCGCATGCGGACTTCGGCGGAGAACGTTTGGGCCGCGGGGGACTGCGCCGCGAAGTACCACCGGGTCTCGCGGGAGTTCGTCGCGGTCCCCCTAGGGACCCATGCCAACAAGGAAGGCCGGATCGCCGGGATCAACATCGGCGGCGGCTACGAGACGTTCCCCGGGATCGTCGGCACCGCGGTGTCGAAGGTCTGCGACCTGGAGGTCGCGCGCACGGGTCTCACCGAGAAGGAATGCCGCGCGACCGGATTCGACTATGTCACTGCGACCGTCGACTCGACCACGCGCGCCGGTTACTTCCCCGGCGCGAGCAAGATCAGGATCAAGCTGATCGTCGAGCGGCGCTCCGGTCGACTGCTCGGCGCGCAGATCGTGGGGCGCGAACACGCCGGCAAGAGGATCGACGCTCTCGCCACCGCGCTGTGGAACGAGATGTCGGTCGACGAGATGCACCTGATGGACCTTTCGTACGCGCCGCCGTTCGCGCCGGTCTGGGACCCGGTTCTGATCGCGGCCCGCAAGGCATGGGAGAACGTTCAGCGCGCCACATAGGATGCGCGCCGTGGAAGCGCAGGACATCCTCGACCTCGCGGCAGGCGGGGCGCGCCGTGCGGGAGACCTGCTTCTCGAGAGATTCAGACGTCCCGCCACGGGATTGGCGACAAAGTCCTCACCGACGGATCTGGTCTCGGACGCCGACCGCGATGCGGAGCAACTGCTCTTCGACCACATCCGCGCCGCGCGCCCGCAGGACGCCATCCTCGGTGAGGAAGGCGGTGAGTCGGCCGGAGGCGGCGAGCTCACCTGGGTCCTCGACCCTCTGGACGGAACGGTCAACTTCCTCTACGGCATCCCGGCATGGTGCGTCTCCGTCGCGGCCATGGACGAGCGCGGGCATCTGGTGGGTGTCGTCCACGATCCGCTCCACGACGAGACCTTCACCGCGGTCCGGGGGGGCGGCGCCCGGCTCGACGGGAGTCCCGTCCGCGTCAGCGAGAAGGGCGACTTGAGCACGGCCCTCGTCGCGACGGGCTTCTCCTACGACCCGGAGATCCGCGACGCGCAGGCCGAGGTCGTCCGGCGGGTGCTTCCGCGAGTGCGCGACATCCGGCGCGCCGGCTCCGCGGCGCTCGACCTCTGTTCTGTCGCGTGCGGACGCGTGGACGCCTTCTATGAGGCCTGGATGGGGCCGTGGGATCGGGCGGCAGGCGAGCTCATCGCGCGTGAGGCCGGGGCCGTCGTCAGCGATCTGACCCCTCCGAAAGGCGACGAGAAGGGGGCGGTCGTGGCGGGACCTGCCATCCACGATGCGATCTTCGAACTCGTCACAGTTCCCGAGCTTCGGTGAAAGGAGTCACGTGGACATCGTTCACCCGGAGGTGGAGCGCTACCTCCTCGACCTGACCACCCGCGACGATGAGCCGGTCCTCCTCGAGATGGAGACGCTGGCGAAGGAGAAGGGCTTCCCCATCGTCGGCCGCCTCTGCGGGCGCCTGCTCGAGCTCCTCGCCCGTGCGGTGGGCGCACGGCGCGTCTTCGAGCTCGGATCCGGATTCGGCTACTCCGCGTACTGGTTCTCGCGGGCGGTGGGGCCGGAGGGCGAGATCCACCTGACCGACCTAGACCCGGAGAACGAGAAGAAGGCACTGGATTTCCTGGGGCGCGCCGGGCTCGACGGACCGATCACCTTTCACGTCGCCTCGGCGCTCGATGCGTTCGCGGAGACGAGCGGCGACTTCGACATCGTCTACTGCGACATCGACAAGGACGGTTATCCCGATGCGTGGGAGGCGGCGAAGGATCGCGTTCGCGTCGGTGGGATGTTCGTCTGCGACAACATGCTTTGGTCGGGCCGGGTCACCGGTGCGGCCGGCGCGCCGGAAGACGTGAGGCCGGGGTGGACCGAGGCGATCGACCGCACGAACCGCATGATCGAAGAGGACGATCGCTACCGGCAGGTGATCGTGCCGCTCCGCGACGGCGTGATCGCGGCGCTCCGGATCCGTTGACGCGGTCGGGTCAGGGGCGCGTCCACTCGGTCGTGGAGAGGATCAAGCGCATGTCCTTGCAGCGCTCCTCAACCGGTGTGAGAGTCAGCGCGCCATCCTCGATGCGCCATCTGTAGGTACCTTTTCCATCGCTGACGCCGGGTTGACCCGGGCACCCCTTGTTCTTCTCGAGCCCGAGCGTGAATCGGCCCCGCGACTTCGTCGGGTCGCTGATCTCGGCGAGCGGGAAAGTTGGGAAGTTGCCTACAGAGGGGTTCGGGTTTATCGAATCTTCGGTGAACGTCAGTCTCCACGTCCCCGGAGGCGGACACACCTCACCCGGTACGCAGCGCTTAGCCGACCCGACCGAGTCCGGAAGATCGGTCGTCCACTCGCCGAGGAGCCCCACAGGCGAAGGGGAGGGATCCGTCGTCGGGAGAGCGTCCTCGTCGGGCGCCGACACGGCCGGCCGCGGCGCGTCCTCGGCGCCCGGCCGCTCCATCGCCGCCCACGCCGTAGCGCCGACGACCCCGAGGACCAGAACGGTCAAGAGCGCGTAGCCGCCTCGCTTCATCTGCGCTTTCCTCCTCGTGTACATCGGGAGCACTTCGGGCGCTCGCACGTCGTGCTCCCGCGCGTGGAACAGCGTCTTCAGGTCTGACTGCAAGTCACCGGTGTTCATCTGGCAATCCCGATCTGAGGGAGGCAAGGCCTCGGTTGACGAGTGAGTTCACGGCGCGAGGGGAGCACTTCATCGCTTCGGCCGTATCCGACTCACTGAGATCGGAGTAGAAGCGCAAGACGAGCGCTGCCTTCTGACGATGTGGCAGACGTTGGAGGGCCTTCCAGAGCGCGTCTTGCTGCTCGACGTCGGGAAGCCACGCGGGCTCTTGAGGTCTTTGGTTCCGTGCCCACCGCTGCTCGATCTTCCGGCGCGCCGCGCGTTTCCTGACGAGGTTCAGGATGGTCTGGTGCAGGTACGCCGAAAAGCCGGAGCCGTCCCGCAGCGGCGTCCAGCGCGCAAGAGCACGTGCGAACGCTTCCTGCACGACGTCTTGAGCCTCTTCGGGATCGCCCAGAAGGAAGTAAGCGAAACGGATCGCCGACTGGGCGTGAGCTTCGTACAGCCGGTCCATAGTGCGCCCGTCACGCCCCTCGCCGCTCACCGGCCTGTCGAAGACGTTCTCCGCGGTGCGTTCCATCGCTATATAAACCCGTTGGCCCGTCGTTTCGCCGCGCTCCTTTGCGCAGTTGCGGGAAGAGATCGGCCGGAGGGCCGGTTCTTGGTCGGAGCAGCAGACGATCACAGGAGACAGGATTGCCGTCACCGCACCGGATGATCCCGCCGACCGAGCCGGACCGCCGCGCCCGGCCCGGGACCGGCCGGCGCATCTTCCGGACGTTCAAGCCCTATCGGGGGAAGGTGTTGCTCGTCCTCGGGCTGATCCTCGTGACGTCGGCGCTCGGCCTCGTCA
Source organism: Actinomycetota bacterium (assembly GCA_035540935.1). Lineage (GTDB taxonomy): Bacteria > Actinomycetota > CADDZG01 > CADDZG01 > WHSQ01 > DATLFS01. The sequence goes on along the minus strand of DATLFS010000024.1, from coordinate 8,735 downwards.
ACCCTCTGCTGATAAAGGTCATCTTCGACGACATCATCAACGGCTCCGGGGGCGTCGTCGAGCGGCAGCGCGACCTCTTGGTTGCGGCGGGCGTGATGATCGTCGTCCCGATCGTCTCCGGCGCGCTCGGGCTGTGGCAGACCTACACGAACAACCTCGTCGGGCAGAGCGTCATGCGCGACCTGCGCAACTCTCTCTACGCGCACCTCCAGCACATGCCGCTGAGGTTCTTCACGTCGACCAGGACCGGTGAGATCCAGTCGCGGCTGTCGAACGACGTCGGCGGCGTGCAGGGAGTGCTGACCGATACGGCCGCCTCGATCGCCTCGAACGTGACGGTCGTGCTCTCCACGGTCATCACCATGTTCATCCTGTCGTGGGAGCTCACGCTGCTCTCGCTCGCGATCATGCCTGTGTTCCTCGTGATGTCGAGGAAGGTGGGACGCGTCCGGCGAGAGCTGTCGGGACAGACGCAAGAGTCACTCGCCGACCTCACCGCGCACATGCAGGAGACGCTGTCGGTATCCGGCATCTTGCTGTCGAAGGCTTTCGGCCGCCAGGAGTACGAGATCCAGCGTTTCCGTCGCGAGAATCAGCGTCTGAGCCGGCTCGAGATCAAGCGGACGATGGTCGGACGCGGCTTCTTCGCCCTGGTCCAGATCTTCTTCTCGATCACGCCGGCCTTCGTCTATCTCCTCGGCGGCTGGTTGATCATCCGTGAGCAAGGTGGTGGACCGGCCACGACGATCGGGTTGGGGACGATCGTCGCCTTCACGACCTTGCAGAGCCGCCTGTTCTTTCCTATGGGCCAGCTGCTCAACGTGAACGTCGAGATCCAGTCGTCGCTCGCCCTCTTCGACCGGATCTTCGAGTACCTGGACCTCGAGCACGACATCATCGATCGTGACGGCGCCCTGGAGCTTGCGCCGAGCGAGGTGAAGGGCCGCGTCACTCTCGAGGACATCTGGTTCCGCTACGACCGCCAGGACCAGATCGGCGACGAGTCGGAGCGACGTTACTGGACGATCTCCGGCCTCGACCTCGACGTCGAGCCGGGGAAGCTGGTCGCGCTGGTCGGCCCGTCGGGCGCCGGGAAGACGACGTTGACCTACCTGATCCCACGCCTCTACGACGTCGATCGCGGCGCGGTGAAGATCGACGGCGTCGACGTGCGGGACATCCGTCTCGACTCGTTGGGCGAGATCATCGGGATGGTCACCCAGGAGACCTATCTGTTCAACGCGACGATCCGCGACAACCTGCGGTACGGGAATCCGGAAGCGACCGACGAGCAGCTGGAGGCCGCGGCTCGCGCCGCGCACATCTATGAACGTGTCGCCGAACTCCCCGACGGGTTCGACACGATCGTCGGCGAGCGCGGCTACAAGATGTCGGGCGGCGAGAAGCAGCGTCTGGCGATCGCGCGCGTGATCCTCAAGGACCCGCGCATCCTCATCCTCGACGAGGCAACGAGCGCCCTGGACACGCACTCTGAGCGTTTGGTGCAGGACGCGCTCGCGCCCCTGATGGCCGGTCGCACGACGATCGCGATCGCTCATCGTCTGTCGACGATCCTCGCCGCCGACATGATCGTGTACCTCGATCGCGGCCGCATCCTCGAGCGCGGAACGCACTCCGAGCTGCTCGCGCGAGACGGCGCCTATGCCGCGCTCTACCACGAGCAGTTCTCCGACGGACGTGTCGAGTCCAGGTGCGAAGATGGCCTCGTTCTGGCCACGGGTGAGGTCGTCCAGGAGGAGATCGCGTGAACATCGACGGCAAGGGTGCGCTCGTTACGGGGGGCGCCTCCGGGCTCGGTCGCGCCACCGCCGAGATGCTGGTGGAGCAGGGGGCGAGCGTCACCATCCTCGACCTCGAGGGAAGCGGCGGCGACGTCGCGGCGAAGGAGATGGGCGAGCGCGTCACCTACGTCGCGGGCGACGTCACGGTCGAGGAACAGGTGCAGGCGGCGGTCGATGCCGCGGGCGACCTGCGCGTGGTCGTGAACTGCGCCGGAGTCGGCTGGCCGGGGCGCGTCCTGACGCGCGACGGCGCGCCGACCGACCTGGAGCGGTTCGAACAGGTCGTGCGCATCAACCTGATCGGGACCTTCAACGTGATCCGGCTCGCCGCGGCGCGGATGGCGGCGCAGGAGCCGGTGGACGACGAGCGCGGGGTCATCGTCAACACCGCCAGCATCGCCGCCTTCGACGGCCAGATCGGGCAGGCCGCCTACGCGGCATCCAAGGGCGGGATCGTCGGCATGACGCTTCCGCTGGCCCGCGACCTCGCGTCGCGCCTCATCCGCGTGGCGACGGTCGCGCCGGGGATCATGGACACGCCGATGCTCGCGGGGCTTCCGGAGGAAGCGCGGGCCGCCCTCCATAAAGACGTTCCGCACCCGCACCGGCTCGGCCGACCTCAGGAATACGCATCACTCGTGCGTCACGTGGTGGAGAACGCGTATCTGAACGGCGAGGTGATCAGGCTCGACGCCGGCCTGCGGATGCCGGCGCGCTAGGAAAGGTCAGGCGCGGCGGCCGGCTTCGGCGAAGGTGCTGGCGGGCTCCTCGTCTTCGTCCGCCAACTCCGCGGCCAGCTCTTGGTCGAGCTCGCGCCATTCCTTCTCGGCCCAACGGAGCTTCTCGGCCGCGGCGGCGAGGTCGAGGAAGTGGACGGGGACGATCGATGCGCGGGGGCGGAGGTAAGCGTCGCCGATCAATGCATCGAGCTCACGACGGGCCTCGATCAGCCGTGCGTGGATCTCCCGCAGACGAGCGGCTTGCTCGGGGCTGTAGTGGCGCCCAGGCAGCTTCAGGTCGGAATCCTCCAGGTCGGGACCGGTGCGGGAACGAGGGCCTCCCGCCGCCCGGCCAGGGTACCAGCCGCAGCGATGCGGTCACAAGCGCGCATGCTCCTACCGCGGTCGTAGGCGCCGTGACCTCAGCGCGAGACCAGCACCGCGAAAAGCGGCCCGGCGACGGCGCAATAGAGGGCGAATGGGTACAGCGTGCGGGTCTTCAGATACCGGATCAGAGACCAGATCGCGGCGTAGGACGCGACGAGCGACGCCAGGAAGCCGGCGGCCGCGGCCCCCACCCCCAACGGCGCTTCACCCAGGTTCGGGAGTTCGACGATGGCCGCTCCCAAGAGGGCGGGAATGGCGAGGAGGAAGGCGAAGCGGGCCGCCACGTCTCGCTCCATCCCTCGGAGGAGTCCCGCCCCGATCGTCGCTCCCGAGCGGGAGATGCCGGGGATGATCGCCAGCGCCTGAGCGATGCCGACCGTCCCCGCGTCGACGACGTCGAGGTCGTCCATGCGACGGAGGCGCGCGCCGGTACGTGCGTGGCGGCGCTGGAAGAAGCGGAGCGACGCCTCGGCGACGACGAGGATGACCGCTGTGAGCAGGAGTTGGAGTGCAGCCCCCGTTGCGTCCTCGAACTGATCCTCGAAGAACCCGGCGAACGCGATCCCGGCCACCGCGGCGGGGATCGTGCCGAGGCCGAGGAGCAGGACGAGGCGACGCGAGGTCCGGTCGCCATGCATGACGCCGCGGGCGATGTCGAGCAGGTCGCCCGAGAAGTAAACGAGCAGCGCGAGCAGGGACGCGGAGTGGAGGAGCACGTCGAACGAGAGGGGCGGCTTCTCCCACCCGAGGAGGGCGGGCGTCACGACGAGGTGTCCCGAAGACGAGATCGGGATGAATTCGGTTAGGCCCTGGACGGCCCCGAGGACCACGGCTTCGAGGATGGACACGGCGGGGCAGCATAATGCTGCTCTCGCAGGATGCAGGAGAGCGAGTCGCGTTCGGCGAACCCTCTTCCCCGGACGGATATGCCGTCGGCGGGATGCGTCAACCACCTGAAGGAGATCGGAACATGAGAGCTCACAAGCTGATCGGGGCGACACTCGCGGCGATGCTCGCGGTCGGCGGCATCGCACTGGCGAAGTTCGAGCCGAAGTTCGACCTGAAGCTCAGCGACCTGAAGCGCGGCGGGAATCCGCAGGCGGACATCCACCTCGAGTTCGCGGCCGACGACGAGGAGATCGGCGCCTTCAAGATGACGCTGCCCAAGGGCACGAACGTCGCCTCCGACGAGGACATCCCCGACGCCGCCGGTCCGATCCCGACGCGCTCCGAGGGGTCGGGCGAGGAGATCGGCGGCGGCACCGTGGTCATCCGCGTCGGCCCCGACTGCCGTCCGGGGCCCGAGGGGGCGCTTCCGATCGGCACCGAAGTGACGCTCGATGCGACCATCTACGAGCGGCCGCGCACGGACGCCGAGGCCGACGAGGGCGTGCACGCCGTGTGGTTCCTCGACCTCGAGCCGGCGAACCGAGTGCGACTCCTGGTGAAGGGCAGCCCTCAGACGGGCTGGACCGTCGAGGGCGCTCCGACGCCCAGCGACAACACCTGCAACCCGCTGACGGTCGACCTCACCATCAACGCGAAGAGCGAGTCGGGCGTCCCGATCATCACGAACCCGACCAAGGGCAAGAAGATGGTGATTACGGCCGAGATCGTCTCGCAGGACTCGCCTGCGGTCGCGACGTTCAAGAAGGTCTTCAAGCTCTCGAAGTAGGCGCGACGGAAGCCTGAAGGGCGCGGGGTCAGACTTCGAACCTCGCGCCCTCCAGCGCGTTCGCACAGGGGCACGAGCGTTCGCTGGGGATACCCGGGACGAGCGCGAAGAGCAGCGAGCGGAGCTTGTCGTTGTTCGCGTTGAACACCTCGATGACCTTCTCGTGGCTCACGGGCTCTCCGCCTTCGACGCCCACGTCGTAGTCGGTGATCAGGGCGATGTTCACGTAGCAGATCTCGAGCTCGCGGGAGAGATACGCCTCGGGATACTGCGTCATGTTGATGACCTCCCAACCCGCATCCTGGAACCACTTGGACTCGGCGCGGGTGGAGAAGCGCGGCCCCTGGATGGTGACGACCGTTCCGCGTTCGTGGACCGTGATCTGCTGCCTTTTCGCCAGGTCGATCGCGAGCGACCGGAGCTCCGGACAGTACGGATCGGCGTAGGAGACGTGGGTGGTCTCCGGCCCGTCGTAGAAGGTGTCTTTCCTGCCGGTCGTGCGGTCGACCAGTTGATCCGAGACCACGAAGTGGCCCGGCTCGACGCCCGGTTTCAGGGAACCGGCGGCGCACGGGCCGATGATGCGGGTGACGCCGAGCTCCTTCATGGCCCAGACGTTGGCGCGGTAGTTGATCATGTGCGGGGGCAGCTCGTGTTTGGTCCCGTGGCGTGGGAGGAACGCGACCGACACACCTTCGATCTCGCCGACCATCAACGGACTGGAGGGCGCGCCGTAAGGAGTATCGAGCGGCACCTCTTTCACGTCGTCCAGCAACGAGTAGAAGCCGGATCCACCGAAGATGCCGACGCGCGCGCTCGTCACGCGCTCTTCCCGGTATCGGAGGTCGTCTTGGTCTCGCTCTTCGGCTTCTCCTCTTTCTTAGTAGTGGTCTTCTTGTCGCCGGAGGTTTCGCCGGAGGTCGAGCCGGCCTTCTTGCGGGCGTCGGTCGCGTAGAACCCCGATCCTTTGAAGACGATGCCGACGGGGGAGTAGAGCTTCCGGAGCTTTCCGCCACATGCCGGACATTCCTCCAGCGGAGGATCGTCGAAGCTCTGCTTCGCCTCGGTTCGCTCACCGCATGCCGTGCATGCGTATTCATAGACAGGCATGACGGCGGGATTGTAAGGCACGCTTCCCGGCCGTCTGGGTGCACCCGGCGTAAAGTGACCGTTCGCCGCCACCGATAACCAGAGGGACGAAGGGAGGCAGGACGGATGTCCCTTCAGAGGCGACTGATCCTCTTCTTTGTGGTGATCGTCGTGATCCCTCTCGCGGCGGCCGGCTTCGTCGTGCAACGTCTCGTGGTGGGGGAGATCAGCCAGCGATCGGCCCTGGCTCTCACCCCGGCTCTGGATGCGGCGACGCTCGCCTTCAACGAGCGCGCTTCGGTGCTCGAGGAGCTGGTCGACTCGGCGGTCGATCCGGGAGAACTCGCCAGGGCGATGGATTCTGGGGACCGCGCGCGCTTCGACACCCTCTTGGGCAACGCCGTCGGTTCCACGACCCATCTCGACTTCCTCGTCGCGGCCGACGCGCGCTCGAGGGTGGTCGGGCATGCCGCCACACCCGGTGATTTCCTGCCGGGTTTCCGGCCCCCGCGCGAGGAGGATCTGTTGGAAGCGGGTCCTGTCGGTCGTGGATTCGCGAAGGTCGAGGTGCCTCTCGTCTCCGAGGGCCGCGACTCCGGTCGGCTGATCGGCGGGTTCTGGCTCGATGGCGACTTCCTGGTGAGGAGCAGTGATGCCGACATCCATCTGTCTGTCGTCGCCGGCCGTCAGGTGATCGCTTCGACCGCTCCCGTCTCCCATGCCATGCGAATCGACGCGCCGCTGAGGGGCGAGGCGTTCGAGACCGAGCTCGATGGGTCCGTCACGGCCGAGGTGCGGCCGCTCGGCCCGGGCCGGACGTCGATCCTCGCGTCGACGCCCACGTCTCCCGCCGATTCGCTGTCGACCCGCGTGATCGGCTCGATCATCGGTCTGTTGCTCCTGGCGTTGATAGGGACGACCGTGCTCGCGACCGTTCTCGCTCGACTCATCACGCGACCTCTGGATGAGCTGGCGCAGGCCGCCGACGCGGTGAGCCAAGGGCGTTTCGACCATCGCATCCCCGTCCGGTCGCGGGACGAGGTCGGCCGTCTGGCGGTCGCGTTCAACGAGATGACCGAACGCTTGCGAGAGACGATCACGGAATTGCAGGACTCGCGCGACCTCTTGCAGAGGGCCGTTCGCCGCGTGGGCAACACTCTCCGGTCGACGCACGACCTGACGCAGATGCTCGAGGCGATCGTCGACACCGCGACCGATGCCGTCGGCGCCGACGCCGCCGTCTTGTGGCGCTTCACCTCGTCTCGCACAGAGCTCTACCCCGCGCTCACCAGGGGCCTTGAAGACGACGAGGTGACTGCGTTGCCGGTGGGCGACGGCGTCGCCGGACTCGTTGCGGAGCGGGCGACGACCGTCATGATCCCGTCGGACCGCCAGACCGTTCGGCCGGCTCGCGGCGAGCCGCCGTATCCGGTGGTCGCGGCGGTACCGTTGTACACGAAAGACCGCGTCACCGGCGTCGTATCGGTGCATCGCCGTGATGCCGCGGCGCCCTTCACAGCGGAGGACCTCGAGGCGGTGGTCTTCCTCGCAGAACAGGGGAGCGTCGCGGTCGAGAACGTCATGCTCCACGAAGAAGCGCAGCGACTCTCGTTGACGGACGGGTTGACCGGCGTCTACAACCGGCGCTACTTCCAGATGCAGTTCCGCCAGTTGCTGGCGACGGCCGTCCGGTTCGAGCGGCCGTTCAGCATGCTGATGATCGACCTCGACCACTTCAAGCGCGTGAATGACACGCACGGCCACCAGCGGGGGGACGCCATCCTGATCGAGTTCTCCAAGCGGGTGGCCGGCGTCCTGCGCGAGGTAGACACGTTCGCGAGATACGGCGGCGAGGAGTTCATCGCGCTCCTCTCGGAGACCCCCCGCGAGGGCGCCGAGTCCACCGCGCACAAGATCCTCGAGGTCGTGCGCGCGGAGCCGTTTCGCTCGCCGGGGGAGGTCGCGATCGATCTGACGTGTTCGGTCGGGATCGCCTGTTATCCCGAGCACGGGGATTCCTTCGCGGCCCTCGTCGAAGCTGCCGACCAGGCGCTGTACGCGGCGAAGCAAGAGGGGAGAGACCGTGCCGTGACCGCCGGAGCGCCGCCTTCGGGGCTGCGCCTCGCCTGACACCAGGTCGCGTTACGCTCCCCCGCGTCCCGTCTCCCGACGATCGGAGGTCTCCACGCGTGACGGTCCGCAAGGCGGTCGTCCCGGCCGCGGGACTAGGCACCCGGTTCCTCCCGGCCACAAAGGCGGTGCCCAAGGAGATGATCCCGGTCGTGGATCGTCCCGGGATCCAGTATTCGATCGAGGAATGCGTTCGCGCCGGTATCGACGATGTCCTCTTCGTCAGTGGATGGGGCAAGGTTTCGCTGGAGGATCATTTCGACCGCGCCCTCGCACTCGAAGCACACCTGGAGCGCAGCGGCAAGCTCGAGGAACTCGAGGCGGTGCGGGGGATCACCGACCTCGTACGCGTCTTCTCGGTCCGGCAGAAGGAGCCCCTCGGGCTGGGCCATGCCGTACTCCAGGCGAAGCATCACGTCGGCGACGAGCCGTTCGCGGTGCTGCTGCCGGACGAGATCGTGCCGGAGCCGCGGGGCGACGAGGACGAGCTGCTGGCGCGCATGATCTCGATCCTCGAAGAGCGGGATGCCGGCGGTGTCGTCGCGGTCACGGAGGTCGAGAGCGACGAGATCTCGGCTTACGGCGTTGCCGCGGTCGAATCTCTCGAAGACGGCGTCGGACGCGTGGTCGACTTCGTCGAGAAGCCCGCACCGGAGGACGCGCCGTCGAACCTCGGAGCGAGGGGGCGGTACGTGTTGTCGCCCGAGATCTTCGAGATCCTCGAGCAGACGGAACCAGGCCACGGCGGAGAGATCCAGCTCACGGACGCGATCAAGACGCTCGCGGGACGGCGCGATGTCTACGTGGTGGTGTCGCGTGCGCCGATGCTGGATGTAGGAAAGAAGCTCGACTACCTGAAGGCGACGGTCGAGCTGGCTCTACGGCGAGACGATCTCGCGAAGCCGTTCGCGGAGTTCCTGCGCGGCGTAGTGA